>JAHJWA010000053.1 GCA_018828205.1 Alphaproteobacteria bacterium | reverse complement strand
TATGATACCTGGCGGGATAAAGGCCACGATGCTGGCGATCGCCTTCTTCGCGATCACCTCGCTGACCATCGCCCTGACCCGGTTCGGGGGCGGGCTCGCGCTCGTTTGGTTCGGCACCGCGATCCTGGCCGCGGTGCTGGTGACGCTACCGCGATCGCGCTGGCCGCGGATACTCTGGCTCTTCGGCGCGCTCAGCGCGCTGGCGACCAGCCTGTTCGGCTTCGGCCTGCATATGGCGCTGCAGCTCGCGCTGGTGAACGTGTTCGAAGGCTATCTCGTCGCGCGGCTGCTGATCGCCTGGCGCCCGCAGCGCGACTGGCTCGAAAGCGTCGGCGGGCTGGTCGTGCTGTTCATCGCGGGTGGTCTGGTGGGACCGGCGCTGGCAGCGATCCCCGGCGGGCTGTTGGTTTCTCTGTCGATGCCCGGCGACTGGCCGGGGCACGCCCTGGACTGGTTGGCGGCGCACGGTTTGGGGACGCTGCTTGCCTTCCCGATCGCCTTTCTCGCCGCCTCGGGCGCGCTCGCGGCCAGCATAACCCGTGCCAGCAGCGCGGCAATCGTCGAGAGCGTGGTGCATGCCGCGCTCGTGGGCTTGGTGACCGCGCTGGTGTTCCTGCAGCATGATCGCCCCTTGCTGTTTCTGCCCATCGTGCCCTTGCTCTTCGCCGCCTTCCGGCGAGGACGCGTGGGCGCCTCGCTCGGCCTGCTGACCATCGCCTCGATCGCAGTGGTCTCGCTGGCCACCGGGATCGGCTTCTCCCATGCGGCGCTCGACACCTTCGGCGACAAGGTCCTGTTCCTCCAGTTCTACCTCGCGGTGCTGCTGTTGCTCGCCTTGCCGGTGTCGATCGTGCTCAAGCAGCAGGAGCTGCTCTACACCCAGCTCGATGAGAAGAAGGCGCTCGAGGGGCTGATCGCCGACCATTCTGACGATGCGCTGCTCAATCTCGATGCCGATGGCCGGATCCGCCTCTCCTCGCCCGCTGGCATCCGGCTGAGCGGCCAGGCCGAACTCACGGGTCGGCCCCTGGCGGTGTTCTTCGACCCGCTCGATGAAACGCTGGTGCGCAACACGCTCGCCAAGGCCGGGGCGGATCCGGGCGCGACCTGCGTCATCGAACGCGCCGTGTCGCGAGGCGAAGAGCAGGTTTGGCTCGAGGCGCGGATGCGCGCGGTGCCAAGCGCCGGGGCCGGACGCGAGATTGCCGGCTTTGCCGTGACGATCCGCGATGTGACGGCGAGCAAGCAGGCCGAACTGCGCGCACTGCGCGAGGCGGACACCGATGCGCTCACGGGACTGCCCAACCGCCGCGCTCTCCTGCGTCATCTCGAAGCCCGCCTCGAACACGCCGCGCACCGCCCTTTCATGTTTGCGATCGTCGATCTCGACCATTTCAAATGCGTCAACGACACCTATGGCCATGATGCGGGCGACCGCGTGCTGCGCGAGGTGGCGGCGGTGATGTGCCGCATGAGCGCGCCCGACCGCTTCTTCGCCCGGCTTGGCGGCGACGAGTTCGCGCTGATTGCCGAGCGGGTCGGGATCGAGGAGGCAAACGCGCTATGTGAGGAACTGCGCGCCGCGATCGCTGCGCTCGAGCTCACAGGACCCGACGGGGCCGCGATCCCGACCACCGCCAGCGTCGGCCTGGCGCGGATCGACGAACCATGCAGCGCCTCGCGCGCGCTTCAGGCCGCCGATGGTCCGCTTTACGCCGCCAAATCGGGCGACCGCGACCGGGTGGAGATCGCGCCTGCGGGCGAGGAGCCCGGTTTCCCGCGTCGCAGCTTCGGCGGCATCTGGGCGGCCTAGGGGTCGCCGCTTGCGGCGGCCCCGGCCCTCATCCCCCGAGTAATCCCATCGGCAGTTGAGAACCCTCGCCCGCCCGGCGCCGAGTGATCTCGCCCAAACGGCGCCGCGTTCAGGACAGGTTTCAGGCGCCCACGCTGTCGCGGACCACGGCGATGCCCGCTTCACGCTGGCGCTTGAGCTCCGCCTTGAGCTTGGCCGGATCGCCGGCGAAAACGAAGCCGAAGCTCACCCCGCCTTCTTTGCCGACGGTCGCGTGGTGGAGCTTGTGCGCCTGCACCAGCCGCTTGGCGTAGCCGCGCTTGGGCACCCAGCGGAAGTAGCGCTGATGCACCAGCCCGTCGTGAACCACGGTATAGATCAACCCGTAGAGCGTGATCCCCAGCGCCACCCACCACAGCAGTTCGGAATAGAGATAGCCGATCAGGAACATGAAGAAGACGATGGTGCCGAAGGTGACCGCGTAGAGATCGTTCTTCTCGAACATCTTGTCGTGCGGTTCGTGGTGGTCGCGGTGCCAGCCCCAACCCCACCCGTGCATGATGTATTTGTGCGCCCACCAGGCGAAGATTTCCATGCCCAGCACCGCCAGCAGGACGGTCAGAATGATGGCGGGGACGGTCATGCTGGTCTCACTCGCTCCGGTTGCGGGTTTCGGGCTGCGGCTGGCGCTGCCCGGGCAGCGCCCACCACGGCACGTCGGGCGCCCGATGATGCTCGTGATGATAGCCGAAATGGAAACAGGATGCGAGCGATGCCAGCGTCCCGAAGCGTTCGCTGCGCGCGTTGTGACGGTCGGCAAAGCCGGCATGGCCCGCGCTTTCGTGGCGGTGCGGACGGTAGGTGCCGAAGTAGAACAATTGCAGCGAGGAGGCGATCGCCGGCATCCCGTAGAGCAGGACGATCTTCTCCACCGGGACCGCCAGCACCAGCCAGTACAGCATGACCACAAGGGATACGAACAGCGCCGAGCGCCAGCCGAAATAGCGCGTCAGGAAGGTCGTGTACCAGCGCCAGAAACTTGTCGGGTTCTTGGCATCGAAATCGGGGTCGCGCTCCGAACCGGGCGCCCTGTGATGGTCGAAATGCGCAGCGCGCATCCGCTTCCACGCAAAGCCCGCGTAAAGGAACAGCAGCACGCCGCCGACCGCCCCGTTGAGCCGCCCACCGCCCGGGACCAGCGAGCCGTGCATCGCATCATGGCTGACGATGAACAAGCCGACCGAGAGCCAGCATTGCAGCGCCGCCATGGCCAGCGCCAACGGCAGGCTGCTCCAGGTCAGGTCGAACGCGAACATGGCGTAGAAGTGCAGCCCCAGCCAGCCCGCGACGATAGCCATGGCAAGGCCGATGCCGATGGCGGTCTGTGCCAGCCGCGGGCGGCGGATCGGAGGGGATGCGGCCCGGGCGGTCATCGCTTTGCGCCTACCAGCCCCGCGACGGGGGCAGAAGGCCGAGCCTCAGGCTGCCGGCTGCTCGGTGGGAAAGAAGATGCTGCGCATCCCGTCGTCGATCCGCGCCGGGCGGTGGGTGTCGACATGGATGCAGCACCAGGCCGACTTAACCTCGGCCAGAACTTCCTCGCCGCGGTGGATGACGGTGGAATAGAAGGCGCGCGCACCTTTGAAGCTTTCCAGAACGGTCCGCGCGATCACGTCGTCCTCGAGAAAGGCGGGTTTGCGGTAGGTGATCTCGTGCTTGAGCGCGACCCAGGCCTTGCTCGCCACCTCGTCGGCGGGCGCCATTTTCCGCCAATGCGCGAGCACCGCATCCTGCACCCACCCCAGATAGCGGGCGTTGTTCACGTGACCCATGAAGTCGATGTCCGCGGGGACCACGGTGATCGGAAAGGCAAAGGGTTTTGCTGACATGGTTGTCAGTTAGGGATTGATACCTTTCTTTTCCATGACCCGGCTAATGCTTTGCCCGCAAAAGATTGCCTCTGTGGCGCAGCTGCCGCAAATATCGCCGCCATGGCGAGCAAACCGCGCACACTCTACGAGAAGATTTGGGACGCGCATGTCGTCGAGCGGCGCGAGGACGGCACCTGCCTGCTCTATATCGACCGGCACCTGGTCCACGAGGTCACCAGTCCGCAGGCCTTCGAAGCGCTGCGGCTCGCGGGCCGCAAGGTGCGGCGCCCCGAGCTGACGCTCGCGGTGCCGGACCACAATCTCCCGACCACCCCGCGGCTCGCGCCCGACGGCACCCGGCTGCCGATCGCCGATCCGCAAAGCGCCGCGCAGCTCGCCGCGCTCGAACGCAACGCCCCCGAATTCGGCGTGCGCTACATCGATGCGAGCGCCGCCGAGCAGGGCATCGTCCATGTCGTCGGCCCCGAGCAGGGTTTCTCGCTGCCCGGCACCACCATCGTCTGCGGCGACAGCCACACCGCCGCGCACGGCGGGATCGGCGCGCTCGCCTTCGGGATCGGCACCAGCGAGGTCGAACATGTCCTGGCGACGCAAACGCTGCTGCTCGCGCCGTCGAAGACGATGGAGGTCAGGGTCGAGGGCGAACTCGGCCCGGGGGTCACCCCCAAGGATCTGATCCTCCATATCATCGGACAGATCGGCACCGCAGGCGGCACCGGGCACGTGATCGAATACCGCGGCGCGGTGTTCGAGAACATGAGCGTCGAGGGCCGGTTGACCGTCTGCAACATGAGCATCGAGGGCGGCGCGCGCGCCGGGCTGATCGCGCCCGACGAGACCGTCTTCGCCTATCTGAAGGGCCGCCCCTACGCGCCCCGCGGCGAGGACTGGGACCGCGCGTGCGCCTGGTGGCGCTCGCTGCGCACCGACGAGGGCGCCGAGTTCGACCGCAGCGTGGTGATCGACGCCGCCGCGATCGAACCCACGGTGAGCTGGGGGACCAGCCCCGAGGATGTGGTCGCGGTGGGCGGCAGCGTCCCCTCGCCCGAGAGTTTCACCGAACCGGCCAAGCAGGAGGCGGCGCGCAAGAGCCTCGCCTATATGGGCCTCGAACCCGGCACCCCGGTATCCGATATCGCGATCGAGAACGTCTTCATCGGCAGTTGCACCAACAGCCGCATCGAGGATCTGCGCGCCGCCGCCGCCGTGCTGGTGGGCCGCCGCAAGGCCGCTGGCGTCCGCTGGGCGATCGTCGTCCCCGGCTCCGGTCTGGTCAAGCGCCAGGCCGAGGCCGAGGGGCTCGACCGGATCTTCACCGCGGCGGGGTTCGAATGGCGCGAGCCGGGCTGTTCGGCCTGCCTCGCGATGAACCCCGACAAGGTTCCGCCGGGCGAACGCTGCGCCTCGACCAGCAACCGCAATTTCGTCGGTCGCCAGGGTCCCGGCGCGCGCACCCATCTGCTCAGCCCGGCGATGGCCGCCGCCGCC
>JAHJWA010000360.1 GCA_018828205.1 Alphaproteobacteria bacterium | reverse complement strand
CCATTCGGACACGGTGGTGCCCTTCGGGCGCGTCCAGCATATCGATGTCGACCAGGGCCCGCTCGAGCGCGCCTACGGCATCGCCACGCTGACCGTGCACACCGCGGGAAGCCACAACGCCTCGGTTCATCTTCCGGGGCTCAAGCACGCCGATGCGCTGGCGCTGCGCGACGCGATCCGCGCGGCTATCCGGCGCGACACGCTGTGACGGGCGACCGGCCCCCGCCGGACAAGCGGCAGGTTACAGTGCCTGTTACGGCACCTGCCCCGTCACTGGCCAAGTCTGCCACGCTGCCGGTAGCAGCCGGGCAGGAGGATAGTGCCCCCGAGGATATGGGCGAGCCGCGGCGCACCGATCCCAAAAGCTTCATCGTCGGCGCGGTGGCCTCGCTCGGGCAGGTCGCGCTCCCGCTCGCCTTCGGCGCCTATGCGGTGCTCGACGGCGAGCCGGCCAGGCTGCTGTTCGCGATCCCCGCACTGCTCGCCATCCTCGTCGTCAGCACCGCGCTGGCCTATCTCGGCTGGTACCGGTTCACCTACCGGATCGGCGCCAGCGACATCCGCGTCGAGAGCGGGGTGATTGCGCGCGCTGCGCGTTCGGTGCCCTATGAGCGGATCCAGGATGTCAGCCTCGAGCAGAAGCTGCTCCCGCGGCTGTTCGGGCTGGTCGAGGTGCGGTTCGAGACCGGGGCCGGGGGCAAGGACGAGCTCAAGCTCGCCTATCTGACCGAGGCCGAGGGCGAGCGGCTGCGCGAGGTGGTCCGCAGCCAGAAGGACGGCGCGGCTCCCGTGCCTGGTGCCGACACCCCCGCCGAGCCTGTCGAAGCGCCGCCGCCGCTCTTTGCCATGGGGCCGCGCCGCGTCGTTACCTTTGGCCTGTTCGAATTCTCGCTCGCGGTGGTCGCGGTGGTGGCCGGCGCCGCGCAGCAGTTCGATTTCCTGCTGCCTTTCGATCTGTGGGATTTCGACGCCTGGCAGGACCGGCTCGCGGGTCCGGGGCGCTGGCTCGCCGGGCTGGGTATCGCCGCGCAGATCGCCGGCGGGATCATCGCGGCGGCCACCTTCGTTGCCATCGGCTTTCTCACCGGGCTGGTCCGCACCGCGCTGCGCGAATGGGACTTCCGGCTCGAGCGGACCGACAAGGGGCTGCGCCGCCGCCGCGGGCTGCTGACGCGCACCGATGTGGTGATGCCCATCCACCGGGTGCAGGCGCTGCGGATCGGGACGGGCGCGGTGCGCCGCTGGTTCGGCTGGCGCGAGCTCAAACTGGTCAGCCTGGCGCAGGACAGCGGTTCGGCCAACCACAGCGTCGCGCCCTTCGCGCAGGCCGGGGAAATCGCGCCGATCGTCGCGGTGACGGGGTTTCACCTGCCCGGCGAAGGGCTCGGCTGGCACCGGGCCACCAGCCAGTACCGGACCGATCAGGTGGTGCTGGCGGGCGTGATTCTGTTTCCGCTGGCACTGGGTCTGGCGATCGCCGGGCAGGGCATGATCGCTGCGGTGCCGCTGCTCGGCTTTGCCGTGATCGCGGCGATGGAATTCGCCAATTGGCGCTTCGTCGCTGCAGGGCTCGACGCCGACCAGCTGTTCCTGCGCCGCAACTTCCTGGCGCCCAAGATCGCGATCGCCTCGCGGGTGAAGCTGCAATCGGCCGAGATCAGCCAGGGGCCGATCGCGCGGCGGCGCGGCTATGCGACGCTCAGCCTCGGGCTCGCCGGGGGCAAGTTCGCCATCTCGGGAATATCGCTCGAACGGGCGCGGCAATTGCGCGCCGCGGTGCTCGAATCGATCGCAGGCCGCGACTTCAGCGAACTGGTCTAGGCGCGCAAATCGCTCCAGCCGGGGTTCTCGTCGAATTTTGCCGCGACATAGGAGCAGGCGGGCACGATCCGGAAGCCCTGCTCGCGCGCATCGGCGACCAGCGCCTTCACCAGTTCGCCGGCGATGCCTCGCCCGCGCAGTGCATTCGGGACGAAGGTATGTTCGGCCACCCGCGTATCGCCGCGCGCGGTCCAGCTCAGCTTGCCACTCGCATCGCTCTCCGGAACCCGCGCGACATATTCGCCGCTGGCTCCGTTCTCGTGTCGTTCGATCGTCACATCGCTGTCGGCCATGGGGTGCGGGATCCTTTCGCTGTCTTGCAAGCAACGCGTGCCGCTCTATGGGCGTTCCGATGCAATTCCTGTCCGACAACGCCGCCGCCGTCCACCCGCTCGTCTGGGAGGCGATGCGCGCCGCCGATGCGCCCGATGCGCCCTATGACGGCGACGGGCTGTCGCGCGCGCTCGACGCGCGCTTTTCCGCCCTGTTCGGGCGCGACTGCGCCGCGCTGTGGGTGGCGACCGGCACCGCCGCCAATTGCCTCGCGCTGGCGACGATGGTCCAGCCGCACGGCGCGGTGGTCTGCCACGAGGAAGCGCATATCGAGATGGACGAAGGCGGCGCGCCCGGCTTCTATCTGCACGGTGCGAAGCTGCTGCTGGCGCAGAGCGCAAGCGCGAAACTGACCCCCGAAACCATTCGCGCGGCGATCGATCCGATCCGCGACGATGTCCACCAGGTCCAGCCGCATGCGGTGTCGATCACCCAGGCGAGCGAATATGGCTGCGCCTATCGCCCCGAGGAAGTGGCCGCGATCGCCGCGCTGGCGAAAGAACGCGGGCTGGGGCTGCATATGGATGGCGCGCGCTTCGCCAATGCCACCGCCTTTCTCGATTGCAGCGCCGCCGAGGCCGCCGGCCCGGTCGACGCGCTCAGCTTCGGCTGCATCAAGAACGGCGCGATGAGCGCCGAGGCGATCCTGTTCTTCGACCCCGCGGCGGCGGATGTCGCGCGCTATCGCCGCAAGCGCGCGGGCCATCTGCAGTCCAAGGGCCGCTTTCTCGCCGCGCAATTGCTGGCGATGCTCGAGGGCGATCTGTGGCTGCACAACGCCCGCGCCGCCAATGCCGCAGCGCAGGAGATCGCCACCGCCGCCGCCGAGCGGCTGATCCATCCGGTCGAGGCCAACGAGCTCTTCGTGCGCTGCAGCGCGGCGGAACGCGAGGCTTTGCGCCAACAGGGCTTCGGCTTCTACGACTGGGGCGGCGATGCTGCGCGTTTCGTCACCGCCTGGAACACAAGCGCCGAGGATGCCGCAGCGCTCGCCAGGGCCGTTTCCGGCCTGTGACCGCCGCCGCGACCGCGCACCCCGCCGATCACGCGCTGCTGCGGCCGCGGATCGTCTTTCCGTTCCTGCTGACCGGGCTGATCTGGGGGTCGACCTGGTGGGTGATCACCGACCAGATCGACGGCGTGCCGCCCAGCTGGTCGGTGGCGATCCGCTTCGCCGTTGCCACCCCGGCGATGTTCCTGCTGGTCATGGCGATGGGCAAGACGCTCCGCATCGGCAGGGCGGGGCACTGGCTCGCGCTGGCGATCGGGGTCACGCAGTTCTGCGGCAATTTCAATTTCGTCTACCGCGCCGAACTGCATCTTACCTCGGGGATAGTCGCGGTGCTGTTCACCATGTTGATCGTCTCCAACGCAGTGTTCGGCTGGTGGCTGCTGGGGCAGAGGATCACGCGCAATTTCCTCGCCGGGACGCTGGTGGCTTTGTGCGGGATCGCGCTGCTGCTGTGGCACGAGGCGGGGCTCAACCCGCTGGGCGGCTCGATCGGGCTGGGGATTGTCTGGGCCCTGCTGGGGATCCTGTGCGCCAGCATCGCCAATGTCATGCAGGCCAATCAGACCGGGCGTTCGCTGCCGCTGCTGAGCCTGCTTGCCTGGGCGATGCTCTATGGGACAATGGCCGATTTCGCCCTGGCCTACTGGACCGCGGGGCCGCCGGTGCTGCCCGAGCGGCCGAGCTTCTGGCTCGGGATCGGCTGGCTGGCGCTGGCGGGCAGCGTGGTGACCTTCCCGCTGCACTACACGCTGGTGCGCCAGATCGGCGCGGGCCGCGCGGCCTATAACGGCATCGTCACCGTGATCGTGGCGATGGTGCTCTCGACGCTGTTCGAGGAGTATCGCTGGACCCTGTGGACCGCGCTGGGGGCAGGACTCTCGCTGTGCGGACTGGTGATCGCGCTGCGCGCCCGCAGCGTTCCGACCCCGCCGCTGGGCGATGCCCCGCTAGAGAAGCCCGCGTAGCCCTTCGCGATAGGTCGGGTAGGCCGGGCTCCAGCCGAGCACGCGGCTGGCCTTGCCATTGGCGACCCGGCGGTTCTCGGCATAGAAGCCGCGCGCCATCGGCGAGAGCCCGGCCTGCTCGATGCTCTGCAAAGGCGGCGGATCGATCCCGAGCAGGCGACAGGCCTCCTCGATCACCGCGTTCTGGCTGGTGGGCAGGTCGTCGGCGAGATTGTAGGCGCCCGCCGGCGCATCGTGCTTGATCGCCGCGACCACTCCCGAGGCGATATCCTCGACATGCACCCGGCTGAACACCTGGCCGGGCAGGTCGATGCGATGCGCCTTGCCCTCGCGCACCCGCTCGAAAGCGCTGCGCCCGGGGCCGTAGATTCCCGGCAGCCGGAAGACGCGCGCGCCCAGCTCAAGCCAGCGCGAATCGCATTCCGCGCGCGCGCTGCGGCGCCCGGT
>JAHJWA010000359.1 GCA_018828205.1 Alphaproteobacteria bacterium | reverse complement strand
GGCCAGGTCGGCACCGGCAATCTCGCCGGCGTCGCCACCGCGATCGCGCTGGGCGGCCCGGGCGCGATCTTCTGGATGTGGGTGACCGCGATCTTCGGCATGGCCTTGGGCTTCGCCGAAGGCAGCCTGGCGATCCGCTACCGCGAGAAGACCTCCGACGGCGTCTATCGCGGCGGACCGATGACCTACATCATGATGGGGCTGGGCCCCAAATGGACCTGGCTCGCGATCCTGTTCTGCCTCGGCACGCTGTTCAGCGCGCTGGTGACGGGCAATTCGATCCAGGCCAACGAGGTCGCCAGCGGGCTCAACGAGCTGTTCGGCTGGGAACGCTGGTTCGGCGGTCTGGTGATCGCCCTCGCGGTGTTCGTGGTGATCATCGGCGGGATCAAGTCGATCGGCAGCGTCGCCGAGAAGGTCGTCCCCTTCATGGCGGGCGCCTATATCGTGATGGCCATCATCGCGCTGATCCTCAATTTCGGCGATCTGCCCGAGACCTTCGGGCGGATCTTCTACGGCGCCTTCAACTTCCAGAGCGCCAGCGGCGGCTTTGCCGGGGCGATGATCATCCTCGCGATCCGCGCGGGCGTGGCGCGCGGGCTGTTCTCCAACGAGAGCGGCCAGGGCTCGACCCCGATCGCGCATGCCGTGGCGCAGACCGACGATCCCGAGCAGCAGGGCCGGATGGCGATGCTGGGCACCTTCATCGACACGATGGTGATCTGCACCATGACCGCGCTGGTCATCCTCACCGTGCAGGGCGACTTCACCTATCAGGGCCAGGCGGTCGAGCACGTCTGGCAATCCGATCTGGGGACCACCGCGCAAAGCGGCTTCGTCACCACCTCGGGCGCCTTCGCCGCGGCCTTCCCCTTCGAGATCGCCTCGATCCCGATCGGCACGCTGATCGCCTCGGTGGCGCTGATCCTGTTCGTCTTCACCACGCTGCTGACCTGGAGCTATTACGGCGAGCGGGCGATCACCTTCCTCTACGACCGCGTTCCCGGTTCGACCCGCGGCGGCGAGAAGATGCTCCACATCGGCTGGCGGGTGATCTGGTGCATCGCGATCTATGTCGGCGCGACCCAGCCCTCGCAGCTGGTCTGGCGGCTGGGCGACATCTCCAACGCCGCGATGGCGCTGCCCAATTTGCTGGCGCTGGCGCTGCTCTCGGGCGTGGTGTTCAAGCTCTCGCGCGGCGACCGCACCGCGGGCAAGGACTTCCACAAGGACACGCCGGAAGAGCCCGAGGAATATTGAACCCGTCCCATTGAACCACTCCCGCGCGGCGACGCGCGGGACTTTCATGGGCAGGCAAACGAAAGGGGCCGGAAGCGCTGCGCTTCCGGCCCCTTTCTCGTGGCACGAGGGGGAGGGATGAGGGGGAGACGCGCTCAGCGCGCGCCGAACAGCCGCTCGAGAAAGCCCGGCGGGTGCATCGGCTGGATGCGGCCATGCGTGTGACGCCGCACGCTCGTGTCACCCGTGCCCTTGGGCATGGTCCAGCGATCGGGGCTGCTGCTGCGGAAGGACAATCTCGACATGGGTGATTCCTTTTGAAACCATTTACCTTGGTCCGGCCTCTCTCAACCGCCGGATCGCAGCCGGGTTCCCCGAGGCGCGGCTTCGCGACCGGAACGCCGCCGCCGCAACGCCTCCAAACCCATGCAAATGCCAGGCCCGGCGCGCGCGCCGGGCAGGTTGAGGGGATGGATCGGTAAGGAAATGGCAGGGGTGTGCGGACTCGAACCGCAGGCCCTCGGTTTTGGAGACCGATGCTCTACCAACTGAGCTACACCCCTGCAGCCGGTCGCGGCCCGTAACCCCGGCGGCGCACAATGGCAAGGAAATGGTTCGGGCGGCGCGCTTTTGGGCGGGCATTTGGGTGCCCGCCTGCTAGGGAGCCTCGATGCCCGCGCCGCCGCCCGATCCCGCCGCCGTGTCGGAACCGATCCCCGCCGAACTGCTGCTGCGCGCCTATCGCGCGGGGGTGTTCCCGATGGCGGATCACCGCGAGGACGACGAGATCTTCTGGGTCGAGCCGCGCGAGCGGGCGATCATCCCGCTCGAGGGCTTCCGACTCTCCAAGAGCCTGCGCAAGCTGATCCGGCGCGAGCGGTTCGCGGTCACGGTGGATGGCGATTTCGACGCGGTGATCGATGCCTGCGCCCAGCCGCGCGAGGAGCATGCCGAAAGCTGGATCAGCCTCAGGATCGAGGCGAGTTACCGCGCGCTGCACCGCGCGGGCCATGCGCATTCGGTCGAATGCCGGCTCGATGGCGAACTGGTCGGCGGGCTCTACGGGGTCGCCTTCGACCGGGTGTTCTGCGGCGAGAGCATGTTCAGCCGCGCCGACAACGCCAGCAAGGTGGCCCTCGCCTGGCTGGTCGCCTGCATGAAAGCCGCGGGATACCGGCTGCTCGACTGCCAGTTCATGACCGGACATCTCGCTTCGCTGGGCGCGGTGGCGATGTCGCAGGCGCGCTATCTGGAGCTGGTTGCCGGGGCCCGCGGCGCACCCGAGCGGACGCTGCCCGAGGCCTGGCGGTGCTTCGCTCAGGCTGCGGGGGCGGGTTCCGGTTCGGCTTCGGCATCGGATTCTTCACCCGATTCGCCGCCCTCGCCCGGGAATTGCATCGTGCAATCCTTGACCCAGACATCGTAGATCGGGTGCTCGACCACATTGACGCTGGGGGCGTTCTCGAACAGCCAGCCCGAGAATATCCTCCGGAAATTGTCCTGCGAGCCGCGTTCGAGCACCAGCACCTGGACGAAGGCGCCGACTTCCTGTGGCAGTTCCCAAGGCGCGGTGCGCTCGCAAGTCTGAAGCCGCACGATCACATCGCCCACGCGGCGCGATTCGCCCGGCGACATTTCCAGTTCCTGCGAGAGATTGTTGCGCTTGTTGAGCAGGCCGATCGTCGCGACCCGCTCGGCCAGCGGGGTGCCGAGCTGCGCTTCCTCGCCGGAATCGGCGGGCTGGGGCGGCGTCGAATCGCGCAGGTCCTCCGGAATGGTGGTGGCGACCGGATCGGGCTCGGGCGGTTCCTCGGTGCAGCCTGCCAGCAGCAGGGCGGGGCCCGCCAGCACCGGGACAAGCGCGGATAGGCGCGTCATGCGATCAGGCGTCCGGCGACCAGGCTTCGTAATCGCCGGTCGCGCGCGCGCGCTTGCCGCCGCGTTCCAGCGCCCCTGCCGGCCGATAGGCGGTGGCGGTGCCGGTGGCGTTGGGCGAATAGTCCGCCTCCCAGATTTTCGCCGGGGGCAGATGGCTTTCGGGGACATCGTCGAACGAGCCGTGGAGCCAGCCGTGCCATTCGCTGGGCACGCGGCTCGCATCGTTCGCACCCTCGTAGATCACCCAGCGCCGTTCGCGGCCATCGCCGTGCTTCTGCTTGCCGCGGTAATAGACGTTGCCCTGCCCGTCGGTGCCGACCTTGATGCCCTTGCGCGCCGTGTGCAGCGAGGTGCCGATGGTGGCGCCGTTCCACCAGGTGAAGATTTTCGCAAGGATGCCCATGGGCCGCGCGGTTAGCCGATTTGACCGGAGTCGCCAAGCATATCTGCGATCACCACTCGACCAGATCGCCCTGCTCGATCCCGAGTTCCTCCGCGCGGCCGCCGCGCAGTTCGAGCACGCCGCTGGTGATCCCGGTCGAATAGAGCGAATCGAGCGAATAGGGCGTGGTCATGGCATGGATGTTGAGAATGCGGCCGTCCTCGCCGATATAGATGATGTCGAGCGGCAGCGGGGTGTTCTTCATCCAGAAGCCGCGCACCTGCGGCGGATCGGAGGGGAAGATCATCCCTTCCTGGTCGCCCAGCTCGGTGCGGAACATCAGCCCGCGCTGCTGCGCTTCGGGCGACGCCGCCAGCTCGACATCGAAGCGATGGACGCTGGCGCCGCTGGTCACGGTGAGCGGGATCACCTGAAGCCCCGAGACCGGGTGCACGCTCGCGGTGGGGGCGGCGCTTGGTGTCGCTTCGGCCGAGGGCTGCGGCGAACAGGCGGCGAGCAGGCCCAACAGCAGCGGGGCGACGATGATTTTCATGATCGGGAATCCTCCCGGGCCTCTGCGACCCATTGCACGAGTTCCTCCGGTGTGGCTGCGTCGAGCACCCGGCGGACATGGTCGAAATCATGGCCCGCGCGGACCATCGCCGCAAGCTGCTTTTCGCGCTGCCGGTGCGCTTCCTCGCCGGCCAGCGCCGCGTGCACGCCGAACGG
>JAHJWA010000358.1 GCA_018828205.1 Alphaproteobacteria bacterium | reverse complement strand
GCAGGGCGACGGCGATCCGCGCGAGGCGCGCGAGGAACTCGGTCTCGAGGCGCAGATCGGCGTGACCTGCCACGCCTCGCGGCATCTGGCGATGGAAGCGGGCGACGCGGGCGCCGACTACGTCGCCTTCGGCGCCTTCTTCGACAGCGGCACCAAAGCGAGCGAACACCGCGCCGACACCGAGATGCTCGAATGGTGGAGCGGGCTGTTCGAGATTCCCTGCGTGGCGATCGGCGGGATCACCCCCGACAATTGCCGTCCGCTGATCGAGGCGGGGGCGGACTTTCTCGCGGTCTCGGGCGCGGTCTGGAACGGCGACGAGGCCGCGGCGGTGAAGGCTTTCGCGGCGCAGATCGAGGCCGCCGAGGCCGGATCCGGCGAATAGGCCGCGCCTGCCGCCGGGTCGATCCCGCTGGAATTCCCCGGCAAACCCGGTCTATGGACTCGCATGAGCCTGATCGATCGCATCCTCACCATCATCGTCACCGCGACCCTGACCAGCGCGGTCTGGATCGTCGCGGGCGGCAGCCTGATGGAGAACGCCACCGGCGAAGGACAGCGCAGCACCACGCGCCCCTCCGAAGCCGCGCCCAGTCCGTCGCCTGCCATCGACAGCCTGCCGAGCGATGCCGCGCCCGCCGAGCCGCTCGATGGCCAGCCCGAGCGCGAGGCCGGTTCGGGCAATCGCGACAACCTGATGATCCCGGTGCTCAACGTGCGCGCCTCGGATCTCAGCGACACCTTCACCCAGACGCGTGGCGACGGCGCGCGGCTGCACGAAGCGCTCGACGTGATGGCACCGGTGGGCACCACGGTGCGGGCGGCGGGATCGGGCAGGGTGGAGAAGCTCTATCGGTCGCGCGCGGGCGGCAACACGGTCTACGTCCGCACCAGCGATGGCAGCACGATCCATTATTATGCCCATCTCGACGAATATGCCGAGGGTCTCAAGGAAGGCCAGCGGATCCGCCGCGGGCAGCGGCTCGGTACGGTGGGGAGCAGCGGCAATGCCGACGACCAGACGCCGCATCTGCATTTCGCGATCCTGCAGACCACCGCGGATGCCGAATGGTGGGAGCCGGCCAATGCGGTCAATCCCTATCCGCTGCTGACCGGCCAGTAACCCGCCAGGCGGGTGATCCCGATGGGGGTCAGTCGCCGACCCGGTTGCAGCGCAAGCGGCCCAGCTCGCCCGCGGCGTTCACCTCCTGCAGCAGACCCGAGGCCTGGCGCCGCATCCGCATGTCTTTCATCGGCCCGCGGGTGAAGATCACGTCGTGCCCGGTGAGCAGATAGGTGCCCTTGCCACCGGCGCTGACATAGCGCGACGCGCTCGAGATCGTGAAGCCGTGCTTGGGATCGACCACCCAGGCGCGGCCCGCGGCATCGCCGGGCAGAGCGCATTCGTAGCGCCCCTGCGGCAGCGTGCCGATCCGGTCGCGCGCCCCGGCATGCGCCAGCTCGGCGCCGAAGAGCGTCCCGAGGGAAGCAAAGCCGCAAAGGGCGAGAAGGGGTGTTTTCCGGATCATGACGGCAAGCCCGCACAATAGCGCAGCCTCGCCGCGCACGCCACCCACCTTGCTCCGCGCTGGCCGCTCGGCTAAGCGCCGCGGCACAATGCGGTTGCGCGCCCTCGCGCGCCGTTCCCCAATCGAAGGCAGAACCCCATGAAGATCAGCGGTGTGGACATCCGTCCCGGCAATATTCTCGAATATGAGAAGGGCATCTGGAAGGTTGCCAAGATCCAGCACACCCAGCCGGGCAAGGGCGGGGCCTATATGCAGGTCGAGATGAAGAACCTGCAGGATGGCCGCAAGACCAATGTCCGCTTCCGCAGCGCGGACACGATCGAGAAGGTCCGGCTCGAGACCAAGGACTACCAGTTCCTGTTCGAGGACGGCGAGGCGCTGGTGTTCATGGACCAGGAAAATTACGAGCAGATCAATCTCGATACCGATCTGCTGGGCGACGAGCGCCCCTTCCTCGAGGACGGCATGGTCGTCACGCTGGAGCTGTGGGAAGACCGCCCGATCTCGGTCCAGCTGCCCGACCAGATCGAGGCCACCATCGTCGAGGCCGATGCGGTGGTGAAGGGGCAGACCGCCTCCTCGAGCTTCAAGCCGGCCGTGCTCGAGAACGGGGTGCGGGTGATGGTTCCGCCGCATATCGAGAGCGGCACGCGGATCATCGTCGATGTCTATGCGCGCAGCTATGTCGGCAAGGCCGGCTGAGCGCGACGCTTTGCCCAGGGGTGCCGCCAGCGTGCGGCGACCCCGTGTTGAAAGAACAGGAAGACCATGCCAGCCCTATCCGGATTGATCCGCGTCATGGAGCGCGCCGCGCGCAAGGCGGGCAACCGCCTGCGCCGCGATTTCGGCGAAGTCCAGCATCTCCAGGTGAGCCGCAAGGGCCCCGCCGATTTCGTCTCCAAGGCCGACCAGATCGCCGAGCGCACGCTCTATGACGAATTGCTCGCCGCGCGCCCCGACTGGGGTTTCGTGCTCGAGGAGGGCGGCACGATCGAAGGCGATCCCGACAAGCCGCGCTGGATCGTCGACCCGCTCGACGGCACCAGCAATTTCCTCCACGGCATCCCGCATTTCGCGATCTCGATCGCGGTCCAGGAGCCCAAGCCGGGCGGCGGCGGATGGGACGATGTCACCGCCGGAGTGATCTACCAGCCGATCACCGACGAGACCTTCTGGGCCGAGAAGACCCGCGGCGCCTGGCTCCACGACGGACGGTTGCGCGTCTCGGCGCGCTCGCGGCTGAACGAGGCGCTGGTCGCCACGGGCATCCCCTTCATGGGCCATGGCGATTTCGGCGAATGGACCCGGATCTTCGCCGCGATCGGCCCGCAGGTGGCGGGCGTCCGCCGCAACGGCGCGGCCTCGCTCGATCTCGCCTGGCTCGCCGCGGGGCGCTTCGACGGCTTCTGGGAAAGCGGGCTGAGCGACTGGGACACCGCCGCGGGCTGCCTGATCGTGCGCGAGGCGGGCGGCTTCGTTTCCGATTTCCGCGGCCGCTCGAACCCGATCCATTCGGCGCAGATCCTGGCGGCCAACGACGCGCTGCATTCGCGGCTGCACAAGCTCTTGGCCGGCGCGCTTCGCTAACGCAGCAACCCGCTTGAAAGCGACCGGCGGTCCCGCTATCCGCCACTTTTGCGACGATGCCCCTGTGGTGGAATTGGTAGACGCGCTCGACTCAAAATCGAGTTCCTAACGGAGTGCCGGTTCGATTCCGGCCAGGGGCACCACCGCTCATGCCAATGCTGAGATCCCACGGCGAAGTCCGATCCCGCCGGTCCGGCAATTCGTGCATCGCGCGTCGAATTCGCTTGTGTTCCCCCGCCAGCTTTGGGAATCGGCGCGCCCTATGATGCCCGGCATTCCCAGTCCCCACGCGATCGCGGCGCTCGCCGTCACCATCGCGATGTTCATCGGCTTTGCGCGGGGCAAGCTCTCGGTCGAGATCGTCTCGCTGCTGACCATCGCGGTGATCGCGGTCGGGCTCTATTTCTTCCCGCTCCCGGGCACCGGCCCGACCGAGGGGCTCGAGCTCGCCTTCGCCGGTTTCGGTCATTACGCGCTGATCACGATCTGCGCGCTGATGATCATGGGGCGCGGGCTGGTGGTCACCGGCGCGCTCGACCCCGCGGCGCGCTTCCTCGAGCGCTTGTTCAAGTTCAACCTCCAGATCGGTCTGCTGGTCTCGCTGGTGCTGGCGATGCTGCTGTCGATGGGCGTCAACGACACGCCGGTGCTGGTGCTGCTGCTGCCGATCTTCGTGACGCTGGCGGCGCGCGGCGCCATGCCCGCTTCCAAGACGCTGATCCCGCTCAACGCGGCGGTGCTGATCGGCGGGATGGCGACCACGATCGGCACCTCGACCAATATCCTGGTGGTATCGATCGCCGGCGATCTCGGGATGCCGCCGATCGGCGTGTTCGATTTCACCCCGATCGTGCTGGTCGCGGCGCTGGTGGCGCTGCCCTATCTGTGGCTGGTGATGCCGCGGCTGCTGGGCGACAATTCGGTCGCCGAGAGCGGGCTCAAGCGGCGCTTCACCTCGCGGCTGCGCGTGACCGAGGGCAGCATGCTCAACGGCAAGGAGCTGTCCGAGATCCTTCCCCGCCTGCCCTCGGAGATCGAGTTCCACCAGCCCCCCACCGGTCTGATGCGCCCGCAGCAGCGGTTGCGGATGTCGGGACCGCACGAGGCGCTCGAGGAGGCGCTGCGGGTGCTCAAGGGCGAGGCGGCGCCCAGCTGGGTGCTCGACCGGATCAAGCGCAAGGGCCAGGAAACCAGGCAGGACATCGTGGTGGTCGAGATGACCGTCACTGCCGATTCGCGGCTGATCCACCGCACGCTGCCGAGCTCGGGCATCGCCGATCTCTACGGCGTCGCGGTGGTCGGGATCCATCGCCCCGAGCGGCTGATGGGCGCCAAGGACCAGTACAGCGAGGGCGGCGACCTGCGCTTCGTCGAAGGCGATGTGCTGCTGGTGATGGGTCTGCCCGACGAGCTCCAGGCCTTCGCGCGCAGCGACAGCCTGCTGATCCTCGAAGGCATGCGCGAGCTGCCGCGCCGCTCCAAGGCGGTGCTCTCGGGCGCGATCATGCTGGGTTCGGTCGGGACCGCCTCGATCGGCCTGCTGCCGATCGCGATCGCGGCGCTGGGCGGGGCGATCCTGATGTTCGTGACCGGCTGCGTCAAATTCGACCGTGTCGGGCGGGCGCTCTCGGCCAAGGTGATCGTGCTGATCGCCGCCAGCATCGCCATCGGACGGATCGTCGACGACAGCGGCGCGGCGCTGTGGCTGGGCCAGGTGCTCGCCTACGGGCTGCAATATCTAACCCCCGCAGCGGTGCTGGCCTCGATCATGCTGTTCGTGACTGTGTTGACCAATTTCGCCTCCAACGCCACCGCAGCCACGGTCGGCACGCCGATCGCCTTCGCGATCGCCGCGCAGCTCGGCCTGCCGCCCGAGCCGCTGATCCTCGCGGTGCTGTTCGGCTGCAACCTGTGTTACGCCACCCCGATCGCCTATCAGACCAACATGCTGATCATGGCCGAGGGCTCCTACGAGTTCCGCGACTATATCCGCACCGGCGTGCCGCTGGTGGTGATCATGGTGACCACGCTCTCGATCATGCTGGTGCTGACCTACGACCTCTGAGGACTTTCCTACACGCGTCCAGTCTGCAACACTGCGCGCGACAAGTCTAAGCGGTTGTTTTGGTTGAACCTGTTGGATTCGCCCGAACCCCGCGCCCAGTGTCAACTGTGTCAACACCCCGGGGGAGAAGCGTAACCATGAGTATTTCACGTTCCAGTCTGGCCGTCGCCCTGTCGGCTACGGCGCTCGCCTTCGCCGCGCCCGCGCAGGCCGACGAGCTGCGCGACGATCTGATGGCCGACATGCCCGAACTCATGGCGCTCTACCGCGACCTCCACGCCAATCCGGAACTCAGCTTCGAGGAGCACGCGACCGCCGCCAAGCTCGCCGCGCGGATGCGCGAACTCGGTTTCGAGGTGACCGAGGGGGTCGGCCAGACCGGGGTGGTCTCGGTCCTGCGCAATGGCGAAGGGCCGGTGGTGATGCTGCGCGCCGATATGGACGGGCTGCCGGTGGTCGAGCAGACCGGGCTGCCCTACGCCTCGACCCAGACCGCCACCCCCGCCAGCGGGGTCACCACCGGGGTGATGCACGCCTGTGGCCACGACACCCACATGGCCGGCTTCATCGGCGCGGCGCAGCTGCTGGCCGATCGCAAGGACCAGTGGCAGGGGACGCTGGTGATGATCCTCCAGCCCGCCGAGGAGCTTGGGCTGGGCGCGCTCGCCATGCTCGAGGACGGGCTCTACACCCGCTTCCCCAAGCCCGACTACGCGATCGCCTTCCACGATGCGGCGCAGTTCCCCGCCGGGATGGTCGGCTATTCGCCCGGCTTTGCGCTCGCCAATGTCGACAGCGTCGATATCACCGTCCCCGGTGTGGGCGGGCATGGTGCCTATCCGCACACCACCAAGGATCCGGTGGTGCTGGCAAGCTCGATCGTGATGAAGCTGCAGACCCTCGTCAGCCGCGAAAGCTCGCCGCTCGACCCGGCGGTGGTCACCGTGGGCAGCTTCCACGCGGGCGCCAAGCACAACATCATTTCGGACGAGGCCAAGCTGCAGCTGACCGTGCGCAGCTATTCCGACGCCTCGCGCAAGCTGCTGCTCGACGGGATTGCGCGGATCGCGCGCGGCGAGGCGCTGGCGGCGGGGATGCCCGAGGACAAGATGCCGGTGGTGAGCGTCGAGGATCCCTATACCCCCTCGACCTACAATGATCCCGATTTCACCGAGACGGTGATGGCGCATCTGCGCACCCGCTTCGGCGAGGAGCGGGTGATGCAGGTGCCCAGCGTGATGGGGGGCGAGGATTTCGGCCAGTTCCGCCGCGCCGCGCCCGATGATGTCGAATCGCTGATCTTCTGGGTTGGCGGCGTCCCGCAGGAGCAGCTCGACAAGGCGGCGGCGGGCGAGGCCTCGCTGCCATCGCTGCACTCGCCTTTCTGGGCGCCCGATGCGGAGAAGGTCATCGCGACGGGCGCGGAAGGCCTCGCCAGCGCGGCGCTGACGCTGATGCCCGCCCAAGGCGGCTGAATTCAGGGCGGCTGAGCTCCTTCAACGATCACGGCCGCCGGCGTGCAGTGAGCACTCCGGCGGCCGCTTTCTCCTCCCCAGGAGAAACGGGTCGGCTATTCGGCGTCGGGCGCGTAGGTCCCGAGCCGGTGATGGAGCGCGTTGATCTTCGCCAGCTCCTCGCGGTCGTCGGTCTGCCGGGCATGGCTCGACAGCGCGGTGCGCAGCAGGCGGAAATCGGCGGTCGAGAGCAGGGCCCTGGCTCGGCCTGGCTCGCGGCTCGGTTCTGGCGTGGTGTCGGTGGTCATGGCTGGATCCTCTCTCCGTCGCGGCTCATGCGGCCGCGAACTGGTTCATGGTATTGTCCTTGCCGCCGGCCTTCAATGCCGCTTCGCCGGCGAAATATTCCTTGTGGTCGTCGCCGATGTCCGAGCCGGCCATGTTCTGGTGCTTGACGCAGGCGATCCCCTCGCGGATTTCGCGGCGCTGGACCTGCTCGACATAGCCCAGCATGCCCTCTTCGCCGAAATAGCGCTTGGCGAGATTGTCGGTGCTGAGCGCCGCGGTGTGATAGGTCGGCAGCGTGATCAGATGGTGGAAGATGCCCGCGCGCTTGGCGCCATCGGCCTGGAACGTGCGGATCTTCTCGTCCGCCTCGATCCCGAGCTCGGTGCCGTCGTAATCGACGCTCATCAACCGCGCTCGGTCATAGGCCGACAGATCCTTGCCCACCGCTTCCCAGGCATCATAGACCTGCTGGCGGAAGTTGAGCGTCCAGTTGAAGCTGGGCGAATTGTTGTAGACCAGCTTGGCGTTGGGGACGGTCTCGCGGATGCGATCGACCATGCTGCCGATCTGGTCGACATGCGGCTTCTCGGTCTCGATCCACAGCAGATCGGCACCGTGCTGCAGCGCGGTGACGCAGTCGAGCACCACCCGGTCGACCCCGGTGTCGGCGCGGAACTGGTAGAGGTTCGAGGGCAGCCGCTTGGGGCTGAGCAGCTTGCCGTCGCGGCTGATGAAGACCTGGCCGTTGGTGACATTGGCGGGATCGACCTCATCGGCATCGAGGAAGGAATTGTACTGGTCGCCCAGATCGCCGGGTTCCTTGGAGAAAGCGATCTGCTTGGTGAGGCCGGCGCCCAGCGAATCGGTGCGCGCGACGATGATCCCGTCGGGGATGCCGAGTTCGAGGAAGGCGTAGCGGATCGCGCGAATCTTCTGGAGGAAGTCCTCATGCGGCACGGTGACCTTGCCGTCCTGATGGCCGCACTGCTTCTCGTCCGAAACCTGGTTCTCGATCTGCAGCGCGCAGGCGCCTGCCTCGATCATCTTCTTGGCGAGCAGATAGGTCGCCTCGGCATTGCCGAAGCCGGCATCGATATCGGCGATGATCGGGACGACATGCGTCTCGTGCCCGTCGATCGCGGTCTTGATGCGCTTGGCCTCGACCTCGTCGCCGCGTTCCTTGGCAGCGTCGAGTTCGTGGAACATACCGCCCAGCTCGCGGGCATCGGCCTGCTTGAGGAAGGTGTAGATCTCGCCGATGAGTCCCGAGACACTGGTCTTCTCGTGCATCGACTGGTCGGGCAGCGGGCCGAAATCGCTGCGCAGCGCGGCGACCATCCAGCCCGAGAGGTAGAGGTAGCGGCGCTTGGTGGTACCGAAATGCTTCTTGATCGATATCATCTTCTGCTGCGCGATAAACCCGTGCCAGCAGCCCAGCGACTGGGTGTAGTTCGCGGGGTCCGCATCATAGGCATCCATATCCGCGCGCATGATCTTCGCGGTGTATTTCGCGATGTCGAGCCCGGTGGGAAAACGGTTCTGGACCTGCATGCGCGCCGCGCTCTCGGCATCGATCGCCGCCCAGGGGGCGCCGTTGCGTTCGATGGTGGAAGCGATATCGTCGATGGCTGCTTGATAGGTCATGGGTATCTCCTTGGGATCTCGTTGCAGCCAAATTGCCCTTTCCTGGTGGCTTTGACAGGAAAAATTACAAAAGAACTTGTCGTATTGGCGAGGTAACAGCTAAGGTCTGTGTAAATCTGTAAAGGAATTTACATCAATTGGCCGATCCCTCCGTCTTTGCCGGGCCCCAGCTTCGCCGCATCCGTCGTCGTGAGGGCCTGACCCAGGCGGCGGCCGCGGCCCGGCTGACGATCTCCCCCAGCTATTTGAACCTGATGGAGCGCAACCAGCGCCCGGTCAGCGCGCGGGTGATGATGCGGCTGGTCGAGGAATTCGACTTCGATCCCCGGAGCCTGCGCGAAGACGCCACGATCGGCGGGCTCGACGGTCTGGCGCGCCGCTTCGCCGACGAGCGCTTCGCCGATCTCGCGATCGACCGCGAGGAGGTGGACGAGTTCCTCTCCTCCGCGCCGCAGGCCGCCGCCGCCTTCGCCCGGCTCTATGACCGGGCGGGGGAGGACAGCGCCCCCAGCGCCGACCCGGTGGTCGCGTCGCGCCGCGAGATCGAGCGCTGGCGCAACCATTTCGGCGATCTCGACGAGGCGGCGGAAGAACTCTCCGATGAAATGCGGTTGTCGCGCGGCGATCTGTCGGTCGCGCTGACCGAGCGGCTGCGCGAGCGCCACCAGTTCTCGGTCCGGCTGCTGCCGCGCGAGGTCATGCCCGGTGCCGTCCGCCGGCTCGATCTCCACGCCCGGCAGGTGCAATTGTCCGAGATGCTACCCCCTGAATCGCGCGTCTTCCAACTGGCCGTCCAACTCGCCCAGCTCGAGCAGCGCGAGGCGATCGACACCATCGCGCAAGGCGCGCGCTTCGACGACGAGGCGGCGCGCGAGCTCTTCCTGCACCATCTCACCGGCTATTTCGCCGCCGCGCTGATCATGCCCTACGGCCGTTTCCTGCGCGCCTGCGACGCGACCGATTACGACCTGCCCGTGCTCCAGCGCCGGTTCGGGGTAAGCTTCGAACAGCTCGCCCACCGGCTCACCACGCTCCAGCGGGTGGGCCAGCGCGGCTTACCCTTCTTCATGGTCCGGCTCGACCGGGCGGGACAATTCTCCAAGCGGATCGTCGGGGCGAGCGGAGCCGAACTGATCGAAGCCGAGCACAGCTGCCCGCTGTGGATCGCGCACAAGACTTTCGAGCGGTCGGGCGATCTGCTCGTCCAGACGGTCAATTCGCAGGGCGAGGGCGGCAAGGCGAGCCTCTGGTTCACGATCGGCCGCACCGTCGAGGGGACCGGGACGGGGGGCGCCGCGCGCTTCGCGGTGCTTCTGGGGCTCGACGCTGCGCTGGCGGGTTCGCTGGCGCACGCGCGGGGCGTCGCGCTTCGAGCCGAGGATGCGGTGCCGATCGGCCCCGGCTGCCGGCGCTGCCATATCGAGGGCTGCGAGCAGCGCTCGCTGCCGCCGATCGGCCGCCGTCTGCGCTTCGATCCCGTCACCCGCGGGACCACGCCCTTCGATTTTGGCGACCGGCCCCCGACGGGTTAACAATTGTCAGGAACGGCTCGGGGATTGGGTGGTTGTCCGACCAACTATCTTCAATGGGGGGTCGCCATGACAGAAGAACGCATCACCGAGACCCGGACGCCTTGGGGCGACCTCCACACCACGCACGCCGTCATCACGGAAGAGAATCGCAACGCCGGGTCGGGGTGGCTGATCGTCTTGATCGTGCTGCTTGCCATCGCGGTCGTGGTTTGGTTCTTCAACCAGCCGAGCGACTCCGAAATCGCCCGCGACAATGCCCTCGCCGCCGCCTCGGGCGCGATTGGCAGCGCGGTCGGCCAAATCGGCGATGCGGCCTGGCAGACCGGCGATGCCGTCACCAATGCGGTTGCGGGCGGATAAGAATGCGCTCTTGCCGGTGTCAATATATTTGACGCCGCCCGGGGGCTCGCTTCACGAATGACCGCCACCGTGTAAAATTTACCGACAGTTCACCTGTGGCGCCTATAGCCGACCCGCAAGGAGCGATCGGGCCGGCAAAGCATGATCAGACTGTTCAAACATTACATCCCCTACGCCGTGATGGTGCTGGGCATGTTCGATCTGCTGCTGCTGCTGC
>JAHJWA010000357.1 GCA_018828205.1 Alphaproteobacteria bacterium | reverse complement strand
CTTGGGACGCGACCGTGTCGCTTATTTTCGCGCTGTCGGCGGGGCTGGTCATCATCGCGATGGTCGACCTGCCGATCATGTGGCTGCGCCAGCAGAAGCGGCTGAAGATGAGCCATCAGGAAATGCGCGACGAGAACAAGGAGGCCGAAGGCTCGCCCGAGATGCGCTCCGCGCGCCGGCAGCGCCAGCGCGATATCGCGACCGGTTCGGTTATGGGGGCAATGCGCGAGGCGCAGTTCATCATCACCAACCCGAGCCATTTCGCGGTCGCGCTCACCTACGACCAGACCAAGGCCTCGGCGCCGATCGTGCTGGCCAAGGGTCGGGGCGACAAGGCCATCGCGATGAAGGAACTCGCGCGCGAAATGGATCTGCCCATGCTCGAATTCCCGCAGCTCGCGCGGTCGGTCTATTTTACCACGCGCGAGCGGCAGGTGATCTGCGAAGACCTTTACGGCGCGATTGCCTCGGTCCTCGCCTATGTCCTGTCGCTCAAGCGCGGGGAAACGCCGCAGCGCCCGCAGATCGAGGTGCCGGTGGCGCTGCGTTTCGACGCCGAGGGCCGGCTGGCCGTTAATTCCGCAAGTCCAGCGCCGTTCTCAGAGCGATGAATGTTCCCCCCTCCTCGATCGCGACGACGCTTGGTATCGGCAGCGGTATCGACATGGCCGGGCTGGCCGTCCAGCTGGCCGAAGCGCAATTCGCGGGCCGCAACGAGCGCCTGACCGCCAAGTCCGAGACCCTCGAACGCCAGATCTCGCTCGCCGGATCGATCCGCAGTTCCTTCTCGGTCTTCGCCAACGCGCTGGGCGACCGGTTGCGGACGGGCGATCTCGCTCCGGTGCCGAGCATCAGCAATCCGTCGGTGGCGAGCGTCTCGAGCCCGCTGGGATCGGTCGGCAAGGGCAACTATTCGCTTGAGGTCAACAGCCTGGCGAGCAGTCAGACGCTGACCGGCCCCGCCTACGCTGCGGCAACCGATACGGTCGGGGCGGGCACGCTGACCATCCGCTTCGGTGCAACCTCGAACGCCGGCTTTACCGAGAACGCCGCGCGCCCCGCGCTGGCGATCGAGATTGCGGCCGGTTCGAGCCTCACTGACGTCGCCAATGCGATCAATTCCCAGAACGCGGGCCTCACCGCCTATGTCGCACAGACCGCGGCGGGGGCGCAGCTGGTGATGAAAGGGGCCGAAGGCCTCGAAAACGGGTTCGTCCTGGAAGCGACCGAGGATGGTGCCAATCCCGGCCTTTCCGCGCTCGCCTGGCAGCCGGGCGGCGATCCCGCGCGGCTGGTCAAGGCATCCGCCGATGCGGAATATCTGCTCGATGGTCTGCTCCGTCGCAGCGCCAGCAACACCATCGCCAACGCCGCACCAGGCCTGTCGCTGTCCCTGACCGGCACCAATGCCGGCGCACCCGCGACCATCGGTTTTGCCAATTCGACCGGCGCGATCGCCAGCGTGATGCAGGACATCACCGGTGCGCTCAACGAGATCACCTCGGAATTGCGCGCCGCGACCAACCCGCTGGGCGGCGAATTGTCGCGCGATCCCGGAGCGCGCGCGCTCAGCCGCAGCCTCTCGGCGCTCGGCTCTACCGTCATCATGCCGAACGCACCCGAAGGATCGCCGCGCACGCTGGCGGAACTCGGGCTGGCGATCGAGCGCAACGGCAGCTTCCGTTTCGACAATACCAAGCTGACCCAGGCGCTTGCGCGCGACCCGGCCGGGGTGGCGGCGATGTTCACCACCGGGATCAGCGGCGTCTATTCGACGATCGATAAGCTGGCTCGCTCGAGCAGCGTATCGGGCGATCCCGGCTCGCTCGGCGGGTCGATCGTGCGCTATCAGTCGCAGTCGCAGCAGATCTCGAGCGATCTGGCCAAGCTGGCGGAGCAGCAGGAGACCCTGCGCGCCAACATGGTCGCGCGCTTCGCCCAGGCCGACAGCCGCGTCGCCGCTTCCAAATCGACCCTGTCCTTCCTGCAGTCGCAGATCGACGTGTGGAACGCGCAGGGAGACTGACATGCTGGCGCGCAAGCAACCCGCCGATGCCTATCGCGAGGCCAATTTCGACGCGCGCCTGATGGGTGGCACCCGCGACGATCTGGTGATCTTCTGCATCGAAGACCTGATCGCCAATCTCGGTGCGCTCGAATTCGCCGAGGCGCGTTCCGATCGCTCCAGTCGCAGCAAGGCGCTCACCCGCTGCGTGACCGCCCTCACCGCATTGGAACTGGGCATCGATCGCGAGGCGGAGCTCGCAACCAGCCTGCTGCAGTTCTACGGCGCGGCCAAGGCCTCGCTGCTGGACTCGGTCCGCGAGACCGACCTTGCCGGCATCGCCACCCTCAAACAGGACTTTCGCGATATCGCGATGGCGATGAAGGCCGCGCGCTCGGCCTAGAAATAAATCGCATTTCGAAACTTTTGGGTTGCGAGAGGCGAATCTGTTCGGCTAACGATTGTTAACCACATTTGTTCGATCAGTATCGACAGGCTGCCTCCGAGTTCCAATCCGGTTGCGCCAACATGCTGTAAGCGAGTGTAGTTGGTTTTGATCGGGTGAGCGGGGGCGTTTCATCGATGTCGAAAGTATACGTCGTCGATGACGACGCAATGCGACGCGCGCAGATTTGCCGTTTGCTGGCAAGCGAGAATATCCACCCCGAACCGTTCGATTCAATCGACGAACTTCTTCAGTTCACGCCCTCTCGGGGGTTCATTCTTGTTTACGATGAGGGCGAGGGTGTCCTGGATCTCGTCCAGAAGCTGGAGCGCGATACCTGGCTGCCGGTAATCGCCTATTGCGACCGTCCGGAAACCGCCCGGATCGTCACGGCGATGCAATCGGGTGTGGCGTCCTATGTCGTCTATCCGCTCAAAGCCGACGAATTCCGCCGCGAATACGACAAGCTGCAGGGCGCTTTCGCGGTGAAGTTCGCCAAACAGCAGCGCTCGACCGCAGCGCGCAAGATGCTCGAGACGCTGAGCAATCGCGAACGCGAAATTCTCGCCTGCATGCTCGACCACGGCACCAGCAAGGCGATCGCTCGCCATCTGGGGATCAGCCCGCGAACGGTGGAGGCGCATCGCGCCAATCTGATGGCGCGGCTCGAGGTGCGCACTGCCGCGCAGGCGATCAGGATCGCGGTGGAAGGCGATGCTTTTGGGCTGACGGTCGAAGCCTCCGCACCCGACGACAGCCCGGCGCTGGGGATCGCCTGCGACGATCGCTACGAAGAGCTGGTCGAGCAGGCGGCAGGCGCACGCGTCGCGGCCTGAGCATTTCGCCCGTTACAGGTAAAATTCCGGCGGGGCGCAAGGCGCGCCCGCTCAGTCGCGATCGGTCGCCGCGATGGTCAGGCGAAGCTTGTCGAGCGCGGCCGATTTGAGCTGGTGGACGCGCGGTACGCTCACCTCGAGCACCGCGGCGATCTCGGTCAGGTTGAGTTCCTCGACGAAGTGGAGCTTCACGACGAGCTGCAGGCGTTCGGGCAGGGCGGCGATCGCCTGCGCCAGGCCGGCGCGGTCCTCGACCTGCAGCAGGCTGGCCTCGGCATCGGGGTCCTCGGACTGGAAGGCCGGATCGCTGTCGGAATAGCAGTCCTCGATCGAACTCATCGAGGTGTAGAGTTGGCGGCGGACATCGTGAAGCTCCTCGAGCGAAATGTGGACCGCGCGCGCCAGCTCGGCCGCTGAAGGCTCGCGCCCAAGCTCGCTGCGGAGGGAGTCGGTCGCCTGCTCCAGCTTGCGCCGCATCTGCAGGGCTCCGCGGGTGTGGTGCGATTGCGACCGCAGCAGATCGATCATTGCCCCGCGCACCCGCATCTTGGCATAGGCGGCAAAGCCATCGTCGCTGGGCCGATCGTGGCGCTGCGCGCATTCGGTCAGCGCGATCAGCCCGGCCTGCATCAGATCGTCGACATCGATCGACCCGCTACAACTGGCCCCGTAATACCACGCCAGCTTGCGGACCATGGGCAGGAACTGCGCGACCCGGTCGTCGACCCCGCTGGCATAGGCGCGGCGCGCGTTGAAGTTCGAATGGTCGTGTTTCATGCCGCGAGAGCCTCCGTGTCATGGCCAAGTGCCGCGGGTTCTTCATGGGTTTCGCCGCCCACGACCGCGATCACCTCGATCGGTTGCGTGGCGGGCAGTTCGGTGATGGACAGCACGGTGCAGCCCGGCGCGCGCATCTTGAGCAGCGCGGCGAGCGCCCGGCGCGCGCGCGGCTGGACGATCAGCGCGGGCTGGGTGGAGCCCGGCTCGCGTGCGCCCACGATGGCGGCGATGCGTTCGCCGATCGAGCGGCCGAGATCGGGTTCGATGATGAGTTCGCCGCTGGCGGGATCCTGCATTCCGTTCACGACCATCTCCTCGAGCTGCGCCGCCAGGGTGATCACCGGCAGTTTGGTGTCGGGGGAACAGGTTTCGCCCAGCAGCATGGCGCCCAGATCGGCGCGGATGATATCGATCAGGCGATCGTGCTCGCCAGTCTGCTGAGCGGCCAGCGAGAGGCTGGAGAAGATCGGCAGGGCATGGCGCAGCGAGATGCCGTCGGCGAGCAGCGCTTTGAGCACACGCGTCACCGCGGCGAGCGAGAGCGGCTGGGGCGTGATCGTCTCGATCAGTTGACCATGGCGGCCGCGCAGGTGATCGACGAGATCGCGAACCTGATCCGGCCCGAGCAGATCCTGCGCGCGGGTCGCGATCAGCTGGTGGAGCTGGGTGGCGATCACGCTTTCGGGATCGACCACGAGATAGCCTTCGGCGACCGCGAGATCGCGCGAGCCCGGATCGATCCACAGGGCGGGGCAGCCGAAGCTGGGATCGACCGTGGCCTCGCCCGGCACCGCATGCGCCTGCATCACCTCGCCGGTGTCGATTGCCAGAAGCGAATCCGGTTTGAGCCTGCCGCTGCCGATCGGGCTGCCGCCCAGCGTGATGCGGTAGCCGTCGGGGTCGATCTCGAATGTGTCTTCGATCCGGAACGGTGGGATCACGAAGCCGAAGGCCTGGCACATCTGGCG
>JAHJWA010000356.1 GCA_018828205.1 Alphaproteobacteria bacterium | reverse complement strand
TCGACAAATCCCGCCTCCCCAGCCGCCATGTCTCGGTGGGACCCGAGCGCGCGCCGCACCGGTCCTATTATTACGCGATGGGGCTGTCCGAGGAAGAGATCGCGCGGCCCTTCGTCGGCATCGCCAGCGCGGGCAACGACAGCGCGCCGTGCAACACCACGCTCGATCCGCAGGCGAATATCTGCCGCAAGGGGGTCGAGGAGGGCGGCGGCATGCCGCGCCGCTTCAACACCATCACCGTCACCGACGGCATCGCGATGGGGCACCAGGGGATGAAAAGCTCGCTGGTCAGCCGCGAGGTGATCGCCGATTCGGTCGAGCTCTCGGTGCGCGGCCATTGCTACGATGCGCTGGTCGGCTTCGCGGGCTGCGACAAGAGCCTGCCCGGCATGATGATGGCGATGCTGCGGCTCAACGTGCCGGCGATCTTCGTCTATGGCGGCTCGATCCTGCCGGGCACCTACAAGGGCCGCGATGTCACCGTGGTCGATGTCTTCGAGGCGGTCGGGCAATATGCCTCGGGCAATTGTCCCCTGAAGGAGCTGACCGCGCTCGAGAAGGTCGCCTGCCCCGGCCACGGGGCCTGCGGCGGCCAGTTCACCGCCAACACCATGGCCTGCGTCGGCGAGGCGATCGGTTTGTCGCTTCCCAACAGCAACATGACCCCCGCTCCTTACAGATCGCGCGAGGAAATAGCGGTGGCCGCCGGCCGCCAGGTGATGACGCTGCTCGAGCGCAATCTGCGCCCGCGCGACATCTGCACCCGCGCCGCCTTCGAGAACGCCGCGCGCGTGGTTGCCGCCACCGGCGGTTCGACCAACGCCGCGCTCCACCTGCCCGCGATGGCGCATGAGGCGGGGATCCAGTTCGACCTGTTCGATGTTGCCGAGATCTTCAAATCCACCCCCTATATCGCCGATCTCAAGCCCGGCGGGCGCTATGTCGCCAAGGACATGCACGAGGCGGGCGGGGTCTATATGGCGATGAAGACGCTGCTCGACGGCGGTTTCATCGATCCCGAACCGATGACGGTGACCGGCAAGACCTTGGGCGAGAACATCGAGGAGGTCACCTGGAACCCCGACCAGAAGGTGTTCTACGCCTTCTCCGACCCGATCACCCCCACCGGCGGGGTCGTCGGGCTCAGGGGTTCGCTCGCGCCCGAGGGGGCGATCGTCAAGGTCGCGGGGATGGAGCGGCTGCAGTTCACCGGTCCCGCACGCTGTTTCGATTGCGAAGAGGATGCCTTCGCCGCGGTCGAGGCGCGCGAGATCGCCGAGGGCAGCGTGATCGTGATCCGCTATGAGGGCCCCAAAGGGGGACCCGGGATGCGCGAGATGCTCTCGACCACCGCCGCGCTCTACGGGCAGGGCATGGGCGAGAAGGTCGCGCTGATCACCGACGGGCGCTTCTCGGGCGCGACGCGCGGCTTCTGCATCGGCCATGTCGGGCCCGAAGCCGCCGAGGGCGGCCCGATCGCGTTGATCGAGGACGGCGATACCATCGCGATCGACGCCGAGGCGGGGACCATCGACCTCCATGTCGATGCGGCGATACTGGACGAACGCCGTCAGGCGTGGCAGCCGCGCCGGCATGATTACCAGTCCGGAGCCTTGTGGCGCTATGCCCAGAACGTCGGAGCCGCGCGCAGCGGCGCGGTCACGCATCCCGGCGGCGCGAGCGAGACGCATATGTTCGCCGATATCTAGCGCGGTTCTGTTCGCGCTGGCGCTGGCGGCCTGTAGCGAGGTGCAGGAGCAGGCAGCCGAGGGCGCGGCGAGGATCGATTGCGCGGTGGGGCCGGGCGCCGAGCTGGGCGCGGACTGCATGGTCGAGCGCACGGGCGATGTGTTGGTGATCCGCCATCCCGACGGCAGCTTTCGCCGCCTGAACGCCGCCGGGCTCGGCACCGCGGACGGCTCGGATCCCGGGCAGATCGTCGAGGACGGCGAGACCGTCGAAATCCGCGTGGCGGGCGATCGCTACCGCTGGCCGCAGGGAGCCTTCGACGATGGCGAATGATGCGGTCCTGACGATCGCAGCCATGCGCGCCGCCGAGGCCGCTGCGGTCGCGGCGGGCACCAGCGAGAGGGCGCTGATGCAGCGCGCCGGACAGGGCGCGGCCGAATATGTCTGGCGGATCGCGGCGGGGCGCGGCGTGACCGTGCTCTGCGGCCCGGGCAACAATGGCGGCGATGGCTATGTGATCGCCGAAACTCTGCGCGCGCGCGGGCTCGCGGTCTGCGTGGTCGCGCCGGTGGAGCCGGGGACCGGGAGCGCCCGCAAGGCGCGGGAGAGCTATCAAGGACCCTTTCAGAAAAGAGCCGAAAACCTCACCAATCCCATCCTGGTCGATTGCCTGTTCGGCTACGGCCTCTCGCGTCCGCTCGAGGGCGCCTTCGCCGAAGTCCTGGCCCAGGCCGCCGCCGCGCATCCCTATCGCATCGCGGTCGATGTCCCCAGCGGGGTCGTCAGCGACAGCGGCGCCATGCTCGGCGAGGTGCCGCGTTTCGACCTGACGCTGGCGCTGGCCGCGTGGAAGCAGGCGCATTTCCTGATGCCCGCGCTTGCCGTCATGGGCGAGAAGCGGCTGGTGCCGATCGGGCTCGACCTGACTGCCGAGACGGCGCGCCTCGCCGAGCGCCCGGTGCTGTCGCCGCCCCCCGCCGATTCGCACAAATACAAGCGCGGCCTGCTCGCGATCGTCGCCGGCAGCATGCCCGGTGCGGCGATGCTGGCGGCGCAGGCGGCGCTGCGCAGCGGGGCGGGCTATGTGAAGCTGCTCAGCGACCACTCGCATCCCGATGCCCCCGCCGAGCTGGTGATCGAGGGCGGAAATCTTGGCGAGAGTCTTGCCGACGAGCGGATCGCCGCGCTGCTGATCGGCCCCGGGCTGGGCCGCGACGACGACGCGCGTGCGCGGCTCTGCGCGGTGCTCGAAACCCGCGAGCCCTGCGTGCTCGATGCCGACGCGCTCCATCTGCTCGACCCAGACCTGCTCGAGGGCTGCGATGCCACGCGCCTGCTGGTCACCCCGCACGAGGGCGAGCTGGCGAAGCTCTGCGCAGCCTTCGATGTCGCAGGCGAGACCAAGCTCGCCCGCGCCCGCGCGCTGCAGCGGGCCACCGGGCTGACCGTGCTCGCCAAGGGCCCCGACACGGTCCTGTTCGGCGAGGGCGGCTTGCGCTTCTTCCCGCAGGCCTCGACCTGGCTCTCGGTCGCAGGCACGGGCGATGTCCTCGCCGGGATTGCCGCGGCGCGGCTCGCGGTGCATGGCGAGCCCGCGCGCGCCGCCGAGGAGGCGGTCCCTCTTCACCGCGAGGCCGCTGCCATCGCGGAACCCGCCTTCACCGCCGGACAGCTCGCCGACGCCGTCCAGCCCGCCATGGAGCGCTTCCTGTGAGCGACACCGACACCATCCTCCGGATCGCCGCCAAGGGCGACGGGGTCACCGCCGACGGCCGTCACGCCGCGGGCGCTGCGCCCGGGGACATCCTGCTCCCCGATGGCACGCTCCAGCCCGGCCCGCACCGCGCCGCGCCGCCCTGCCGCCATTTCGCGCGCTGCGGCGGCTGCCAGCTGCAGCATTGCGACGAGACGGCCTTGCAGGATTTCGTCACCGACCGCGTGGCGCATGCGGCGCAGGGGCAGGGGCTCGGCGTCGGCGAACTGCTCCCGACCTATCTCTCGCCCCCGCAGAGCCGCCGGCGCGCGACGCTCCACGGGCTGCGGACGCACAAATTTATGCTCGGCTTTCGCGAGGGCCGCTCGCACCGCCTGGTCGATATCGCCGAATGCCCGGTTATGCGCCCCGAGCTGTTCGCCATGGTCGCGCCCTTGCGCAAGCTGCTCGGCCCGATGGCGGGGCGCAATCCGGTCGATGTCGCGCTGACGCTGACCGATCAGGGGATCGACTGCCTGCTGACCGGGATCGAGCTCGACGGGCTCGGCCCGACCGAGGCGGTGCTCGATTTCGCGCGCGACCGGGGCCTGGCGCGGCTCACGCTCGATCTCGGCTATGGCGCCGAGACGATGTGGGAGCCCGAGCCGGTGACGATCACGCTCGCCGGGGTGCCGGTGCCGTTCCCCGCGGCGGGCTTCCTCCAGCCCACCGCCGATGGCGAGGCGATGTTGGTATCCGATGCCGTCGAATTCCTCGCGGGCAGCAAGGTCGTCGCCGATCTCTTCGCGGGGCTGGGCACTTTCGCCTTCGCGCTGGCGCCGCGCGCGAGCCTTGTGGCAGTCGAGGCGGCGCGCGAACCGCATCTGGCGTGCAAGCTCGCTGCCGGGCGGTCGCGGCTGCCGATCGAGGCGGTGCATCGCGATCTGTTCCGCAACCCGCTCCAGCCCGACGAGCTGGCGCGGTTCGATGCGGTGCTGCTCGACCCGCCCCGCGCCGGTGCGCGCGAGCAGGTGGCGACGATCGCCGCGAGCGGCGTCGCGCGGGTCGCCTATGTCAGCTGCAATCCCTCGAGCTGGGCGCGCGATGCGAAGACGCTGGTCGAGGCGGGGTTCCGGCTGGAAAAGCTGCGTCCCGTTGGACAGTTCCGCTGGTCGACGCATGTCGAGCTGACCAGCCTTTTCAGCCGCTAAGAAGGGATGGTTTCGGTTTGACCCATCTTACTCCTCCCCCCTTCGGCTGGCTGGCCAGGCCAGCCGCTCAGGACAGGCCTTGAGGGGGAGGTCGGGTGGGGGTGTACTGCGCCGATGGCTGGGACGCGCGCCTGCGGCGCGCTCCCCCACCCCCGCCCCCTCCCCGAGGGGAGGGGAGAGTCGATTGTATGGTAACCTGTTCTAGCCTCTCAGCGCGCCGAGCACCTGCTCGCGCAGCCATTGCCGCGCATGGGGTTCGACATAGGCGTGGCCCGCTCCCGGGCAGCGCGCGATCCGCGGATCGTCATCGGACCAGTTCTCGGCAAAGACCTGTGCGGTGCGATCGGCCTCGGCGAGCAGGATCCGCACCGGTCCCTCGAAGCGGTCGAGCCCGGCGCGCATGTCGGCGGCGAGCGTGCTTTGCGGCGCCTTGGGCCCCGCCGCCTTGGCGACCCCGCGCAGCAGCTTGCGCATATCCACTCCGCCCGAAACCAGCCGGATCACCTCGCGCGGGTTCTTGAGCTTCGCGAGATAGCGCGCGCGTATCGCGGCTGCGGGCGGGGTGGAGTCTTCGCCCGTGTCCTGACCGGTTTCCTCGATCGTCCAGGGGTTGCTGAGCACCAGCGCATCGCAGCGCGCGCCGCCCGCCAGCATCAGCGCCGAGGCGGCGTCGCAATTGCCCATGCCCACCACCCGGCCGAGTTGCGGGGTCATCGCCCGGAAGGCGGCGAGCGCGGCGGCGATATCGTCGCCCTCGTGGCGGAAGCCGCGGTTGACCCCCTCGCTGTCGCCGGTGCCGCGGCGGTCGAAGCGGAACACGGGGAAACCCGCGCGCGCGATCTCGGCGGCGAAGCGCGCCTGTCCGGCGAAGGCGCCGCTGCGGATCTCGTTGCCGCCGCTCACCAGCAGCAGCCCCGCGGTCCCCGGCGCGGTGTCGAGCGTGCCTGCCAGCGTCGCTCCCTGGCAGTTGAAGGTCAGCGCGAGACGGCTCACGGGCTGAGCATCCCGGCGGCGACGATGCGCGCCAGCGCTTCGGCCTGACGGGGATCGGAATCGGGCTCGGCGCGCAGCCAGAGCGGGGAACCGCCCAGTTCGACCTGCTCGATCAGCCGCGTCGCGGCGCCGATCGCGGGTTCGGCATCCTCGAGCTCGCGGATCATCGCGGCGCCCAGCTGCCAGCCCGCGAGTTCGAGGCCCTGTTCGCGACCCTCGACCAGCAGGGCTTCGGCGCTCTCGTCGCGCCCCGCCTCGCGCGCGGCGATGGTCCGCGCGCGCAGCATCGCGCGCAGCAGCGGTCGGCCCTGTGCCGGCGCATAGAAGAAGGCGGGGGTGCGGGGCGGTGCCAGCAGCGCGCCGCCGCGGATGGCAAGCACATGGCTGCAGCGGAACAGCGCGAAAGCCTCGCGCGCGGCCTCGCGCCAGAGCGTCAGGCTCTGGCTCTCGAGCGGGGCCAGGCTCTCGTTGCACCCGGGCAGATCGGGAAGGAAGCTGTCCACGCCCGCTGCATCCAGTTTGCGCATCGTTTCAACGCATTGATGGCGGGTCTTGTTGTGTTCGTCGAACAGCGGGGGGAGCAGCAGCAGCCGCGGTTCGCGCGCCCTGTCGAACCGCAGCACGACCTCCTCCGCCCGCTTCCCCGGCGGGAAGGACGGGCGCCAGGAATCGTAGAGCGCCAAGTTCAGGCCTCGACCGATTTGGCCTCGGCGAAAGCGAGCAATCCGCCATAGGTCTCCAGCATCTCGCCATCGACATCCTCGTCCTCGATGACGATGCCGAGCCGGTCTTCCATCTCGGTCAGCAGCCCCGCCACCGCCATGGAATCGAGCTCGGGCAGATGCCCGAACAGGCCGGTGTCGCCGGAGAATTCCTCCACCCGTTTCTCGTCCAGACCCAGCACATCGCGCAGGATCGCGCGCAGCACGCTGTCGATCTGGCCGCGGCTGGGCGCGGTCGCATCGGTCGAAATGGCGGTCTGGCCGGGCATGAAGGACGCTTTCATGGGTTTACGGGGCGTGCGGTTGGCGGGCTTGGGCGGGTGCGGCTTAACCGCGTCGCAGGTGCGAGGCAAGCCGGTCGGCGGCCTTGCGCGCGACCAGCCGCCAGGCGGCGGGTTGCAGCGGGTCGAGGCAGGTCAGGCGGTAGCGCGGCCGCTCGGTGTCCATCCAGTCGCGCTTGTAGCCATCCTCTCCGGTGCCGAAATCGACCAGCGCGACCTTGTCGGTATCCATGACATGCGCGAACAGCGCCGCGCTCAGCGTGGTCCCGGCGGAGAGCTTCGCATGGTCCTGATCATAGGCGAGCTTGTGGATGAAGGCGCTGCCGTGCTCGACCGTCCAGAACTGCGCCGCCACCGGCACCCCCTGGTGCCGCGCGACGCCCAGCCGCAGATGCCCCAGCGCGCCCTCGCTCCGGGCGAAGGCCTCGAGCAGATCGGCGTCCCTCTCCCCGGTCTTCCAGCTGCGGTTGTAGATATCGACATAGGCCTGCCAGGCGGAAACATCGAATTCGGTAAGCAGCTCGACTTCGACCTTCTTCGCCTTGCGCTTGAGCGTGGTCCGCATCGCTCCGGGGCGCTGCGCCCAATAGGTCGCGAAATCGCGGCTGCCGACCGCGAGCACGTGGTTGGTGTCGCGCGGCTCGAGCCGGGTCAGCCAGCCCGCGGCGCGGAAGGCGGCGCGCAGCCGGGTGGCGCTGCCGTCCTCGTCGGGGAGGAAGTCGAGCGTCACCACGGGCGCTTGACCGCGCAGGTCTTTCGCGATCGTGCGCAGCAGCGCGTCGCCCTCGGGGCCCGGCTCGGCGAGCGGGCGCCAGGCGAAGGCGAACCAGTGGTTGAGCGATTGGAGCCCGCTTCGGGTGCGGGTCAGAGGCAGCGCGGCGCGCTTGCCCTCATGCCCCGCGATCACGATATGCGGCTGCGCCCCGAACCGCGCCAGCAGACCGTACCATTCGGAGCGATCGAAGGGGCTGCGCGCCAGATGGTCGAAGGCTTGCAGTTTGCTAACTCTATCGTGATAGCTGACCGTTGCATCGCTTGTCACTGCCATCAGGTTTCCCGCCGCCATCGCACCCTCCAGGAGCATCCATGTCCCTAGCGCCAGACCCCGTGCCCCGGCCACTGGACAGTCTTGCCGAACGCGGTGAATCCGACGCCCCGGCGCTGGTCCTGCGCGGCCATACGCTTAGCTATGCGGGGTTAAGAGAGCGTGTCGCGCTGCTCGCGGGCTGGCTGGCGAGCCGCGCGGAGCCGGGCGATCGGGTGGCGAGCTGGGCCGCCAAGGGCGAGCTCACCTGCCTGCTCCCGCTCGCCGCGGCGCGGGCGGGGCTGGTGCATGTGCCGATCAACCCGCTGCTCAAGCATGCCCAGGCGGCGCATATCCTCGCCGACAGCGGAGCGGTGCTGCTGGCGGGGACGGCTTCACGGCTCAAATCGTTCGAATCGGGCGATATTCCCGAGGCCTGCGAGCTTTTCGAGGAGGGCGAGGCCTGGGCAAAGGCCGAGGCGCTCGCCGCGCCGCTCCCGGCCTCGACCCGCGATCCGCAGGAGCTCGCCGCGATCCTCTACACCAGCGGTTCGACCGGCCTGCCCAAGGGGGTGATGCTCAGCCACGCCAATATGTGGCTCGGCGCGGCGAGCGTGGCGCACTACCTCGCGCTGGCGCCCGACGATGTCACGCTCTCGGTGCTGCCGCTGTCCTTCGACTACGGCCAGAGCCAGCTGCTCTCGACCTGGTACGCCGGCGGCTCGGTGGTGCCGCTCGACTATCTCTTCGCGCGCGACGTCGCCAAGGCCTGCGCGCGGCATGGCGTCACGACGCTGGCCGCGGTGCCGCCGCTCTGGCTCCAGCTCACCGAGACCGAATGGAGCGACGAGGCCACGCGCTCGATGCGGCGGCTGACCAACAGCGGCGGCGCGCTGACCGTCGATCTGGTCCGCGATCTGCGCGCGCTGTTCCCCGCCGCGCTTCTGTTCCCGATGTACGGGCTGACCGAGGCCTTCCGCTCGACCTATCTCGATCCGGGGCTGGTGGATCAGCATCCGACCTCGATGGGCACCGCGATCCCCTTTGCCGAAATCCTCGTGATCGACGATGCGGGCAACCCCGCCGCGCCGGGCGAGGAGGGCGAGCTGGTCCATTGCGGGCCGCTGGTGGCGCAGGGCTATTGGCAGGATGCCAGACGCACCGCCGAGCGGTTCAAACCGGCGCCCGCTGCGAGCACCTATGGCGGGATGGCGGTGTGGTCGGGCGACCGGGTCCGCCGCGACGGAGACGGCCTGCTCTATTTCGTCGGGCGGCGCGATGCGATGATCAAGAGCGCGGGCAACCGCATCAGCCCGCAGGAGATCGAGGACGCCGCGCTCACGACCGGGCTGGTGGCCGAGGCGGTGGCGCTGGGTGTGCCCGACGAGCGGCTGGGGCAGGCGGTCCATCTCGTGGTCCGCGCCCCGGCGACGGGCGTGCAGGATAACGACAGCCTTTCCAGGGCTTTGGCGAAGGAACTTCCCAACTTCATGCAACCCCATGCGATCCATTGGCGCGAGTCCATGCCGACCAATCCCAACGGCAAGCTTGACCGCGCGGCGCTGGCGCGGGAGCTGGGCGCATGAGCGACAAGCCCAAACCCACCGGCCCGATCCCCGCCGGCTTCGCAGCGCGCGGCGGCGCGCTGCTGATCGGCGGTCACACCGCGGACGAGTGGGCCGAGCAGACGGGCCGCACCCCGTTGTTCCTCTATTCCCAGGCGATGATCGAGCAGCGCATGGCCGATCTGCGCGCCGCCATGCCCGCGCGGCTGCGGATCAACTACGCCATAAAAGCCAACAGCTTCGAACCCGTGCTGAAACTGATGGCGAGCCTGGTCGACGGGCTCGACATCGCCTCGGGCGGCGAGCTGGCGCTGGTCCGTCAGGCCGGGATCGACACCGCGCGGGTGAGCTTTGCCGGGCCGGGCAAGCGCGACGACGAGCTCGCGGCAGCGATCGCCGCCGGGGTCACGCTCAACCTCGAGAGCGAGGGCGAGGCCGCGCGCGCGCTGGCGGTGGCCGACAGGCTCGGGATCGCCCCGCGGCTCGCGATCCGGGTCAATCCCGATTTCGAGCTC
>JAHJWA010000355.1 GCA_018828205.1 Alphaproteobacteria bacterium | reverse complement strand
CGACAATGGCGAAGACGGCGGCAACGGCCGTGGCCGCCGCGCCAAGACCCGCGGTCGCGGGCGCAATCCGCGCCAGGGCGGCAAGGGCCGCAGCCGCGCCAAGGAAGTCGACGATGCGCGCGCGCGCCGGATGGAACTGCGCCGCCGCTACAAGATCCAGGACGTCATCCAGCGCCGCCAGGTGCTGCTGGTCCAGGTCGTCAAGGAAGAACGCGGCAACAAGGGCGCCGCGCTGACCACCTATCTCAGCCTCGCCGGTCGCTACACCGTGCTGATGCCCAACAGCAGCCACGGCGGCGGGATCAGCCGCAAGATCAATTCGGCCAACGACCGCAAGCGCTTGAAGCAGATCGTTTCCGATCTGGTGCTGCCCAAGTCCATGGGCCTCATCGTGCGCACCGCCGGGCTCAGCCGGACCAAGCCCGAGATCAAGCGCGACTTCGACTATCTCGCGCGGCTGTGGGACGAGATTCGCGAGAAGACGCTCGCCTCGAGCGCGCCGGCGCTGATCCATTCGGACAGCGATCTGATCAAGCGCGCGATCCGCGACATCTACAACCGCGAGATCGAGGAAGTGATCGTCGAGGGCGAAGCCGGCTACAAGCTCGCCAAATCCTTCATGAAGCTGCTGATGCCGAGCCATGCCCGGCGGATCAAGAGCTACAGCGATCCGGTGCCGATGTTCCAGCGCTACGGCGCGGAAGACCAGCTCAAGGCGATGTACGACCCGGTGGTCCAGCTCAAATCGGGCGGCTATCTGGTGATCAACCCGACCGAGGCGCTGGTCTCGATCGACATCAACTCGGGCCGTTCCACCAAGGAGCACGGGATCGAGCAGACCGCGGTCGCCACCAATCTCGAGGCGGCGCGCGAAATCGCCCGCCAGCTGCGTCTGCGCGACATGGCCGGCCTGGTCGTGATCGACTTCATCGACATGGAACGCAGCGGAAATGTCCGTAAGGTCGAGCGCGCGATGAAGGATTCGCTCAAGACCGATCGCGCGCGCATCCAGGTCGGGCGGATTTCCAGCTTCGGACTGATGGAAATGAGCCGCCAGCGGCTGCGCACCGGCGTGCTCGAGGCGACCACCCGCGAGTGCCCGCATTGCGACGGCACCGGTCTGGTCCGCACCGCGTCGAGCGCCGGACTCTCGGCGCTGCGGCTGATCGAGGACGAGGCGGCCAAGGGCAAGGGTACGATCATCACCCTCTCGGCGAGCACCGAGGCCGCGGTCTATCTGCTCAACCAGAAGCGCGCCGATCTGATGGAGATCGAGGAGCGCTACGGCGTGACGATCGAAGTGGTTCCCGAGGGCGAGGACGAAGGCGCCAAGATGGCGGTGTCCAGCTCGGGTCCGCGTCCCACCAATGCGCCCAAGTTCGAACCCATCGTCGACGATGACGACGATGACGAGGACGAGTTCGAGGACGATGGTGCCGAGGACGAGGACGAAGCCGACCTGTCCGAGAACCAGCGCGGCAACCAGGGCGAGGACGACAATCGCGGCCGCGATGGCGATCAGAAGCGCCGTCGTCGTCGGGGCGGTCGCAACCGCAGCCGCGGCGACGATCGCGACGACAAGGGCCGCGAAAGCCCCGCCGCGCGGAACGACGACGAAAGCGACGATTCCGATCGCCGCGACAGTCGGAGCGACGACGCTCGCAGTGACGACAACCGCAATGACGACAACCGGGGTTCCGACAACCGCGGCGAGGACCATCGCGGCGAGAACGACGACGATGGCGACGGCAGCTCGCGCAAGAAGCGTCGCCGCGGTCGCCGCGGCGGTCGCGGGCGCAAGAAATCGACCGAGATCACCGCCGACAAGGCCGATGAGCTCGAGCAGGTTTCCGAGCATGTGATGGACGACATGGCGGTCGTCGCCGGGCCCGAGGGCACTCCCGAGACCGCTGAAGCGGCGGCCGAGGAAGCAGCCAAGCCCAAGCGCAAGCCGCGTCGCAAGAAAGCCGACATCGAGGCGGCAGCCCAGAGCGAAGCCGCCGAGCCGGGTCATGACGTAGCGGCCAATGCCGAGGTTCTGGTCGAGGGCGAAGAAGCGCCGGCCAAGCCCAAGCGCACCCGGCGCAAGAAGCCGGCGGCGGACGAGGCGGGTGCCCCGGCAGCCGAATCGCAGGCCGAAGCCGGTGCCGACAAGCCCAAGCAACGCCGCAAGCCGAGCGCGCGCAAGCCCGCGGCGGCATCGGGCAGGGCTGCAAAGGCCCCGGCCGACAAGCCTGCGCCCGAAGCCAAGCCCGCCAAGCGTGCGCCGGAAGCGGTCACCTCGACCGCGGCTCCGGCGGTCAGTCCCGCGGGCGCACCGATCACGGCGGATCAACCGTCGGACCGCGGCGCACCCGCCCCTGCCCCCGCACCCTCGCCCGCTCCGGCGGACAAGGGCGGCGAGACCGCCAGCGACTCCAAGCCGCGTCGCGGCTGGTGGCAGCGCACCTTCGGCGAATAATGCGGGACACCCTCCGGGTCGGCGCCAGGCGCGCGGTCCGGAGGGTTTCCCCGTTTCTCCGAGCTGCTAAAGACTCCGGGTCAGCGGTTTGGGATCACTGGCCGCGCTTGCGGGCGATCCCCCACTCCATCCAACCCATCGCCCGCGGGGCTTTTTCGAGATAGCCCTGCCCCAGCGGCTCGACCTCGAACCCGCCGGCGCGCAGCGATCCGCCCACCGGGCGCGTCAGATGGCACCCGCCCGCGAGCGGTTTCCAGATCGGTTCGATCCGCTCCTGCCAGGCGACGACGCCGCGATCGGGCGCTCGTCCATGCTCGAGAAAGAGCAGCTGCCCATCGGGTTTCAGCACCCGGTGCAGTTCGGACACCACCTTCGCGTGATCGCTCACCGAACACAGCGTGTAGGTGCACACCACGGTGTCGAAACTGCTGCTCGAAAACGGGATCGCCTCGCCCGATCCCTGTCTGAGATCGACCTCCCAGCCCCTTGCCAGCGCCGCCTCGCGCGCGCTTTCCAGCAAACCCTCGTGCGGGTCGATACCCGAGAAGGCGGTCACCGCCTCCCGGTCGTAGAAACGCTGGTTGAGCCCGCCGCCGCAGCCCAGCTCGAACACCTTGCCGCGCGCCCGCGGCACGATCCCGCGCCGCCGGTCTTCGATCCCCTTCTGCCCGCAGGCGAGGGTGATGAGCCGCGGCATGACATGCCGATCGTACCAGCTGGCCAATCCCACCGCGGCTCTCTCCTTGCGACGTGTCGGATCAGATTAGCCGTGCTTTTGCGCCGCTCAATGTTTTTCGTGGGCTCGTCCGGGGGCTGGAAGCGCGCAACCATTGCGCCTAGAGGCCAAAGCGAAAGGTTCGCCAACAGGATGACACGCGCCATGGATATTTCCCCTCTCCGCATTCCCGAAGACGCCAAGGAGAGATTGCGCGTCCTGTTCATGGCCAAGCACGCGCTATGGGGCGGCGGGATGCACCCCGAGGATGGCAATCACGCGATCTACCATCACGAGGTGCGCACCACGCTCGAGGACATGGGGCTCAACCTGCTGCTCGCCGACAGCTACAAGGTGCTGTTCGAGCAGCCCGAGGCGGATTTCGTCTTCCCGCTGCTCAACCGCGGCGGCTTCGTGAATTCCGAGATGCTGATCCCGGTTCTGTGCAACATGCACCGCCTGCCCTATGTCGGCGCGATGCCCTTCCTGCGCGGGCTCGGCGACGACAAATCGGTCTCCAAGCTGGTCTCGACCCACGCCGGCGTGCCCACCGCGCCGTGGTTCTGCTTCCGCCGCGGCGCTTCGGTCGACGAGGCCAATGTTCCGCCCTCGCCGGCCGGTCGCTGGGTGATCAAGCCCAACGCCTCCTCCGCCAGCTGGGGCATTTCGGACGCGCATGATTTCGCCGGCATCGCCAATGCCATCGCCGACATCCACGGCCAGGGCCATGACGCCATCGTCGAACCCTATCTCGACGGCTACGACGTCCAGGTCGCCTTCATCACCATCGACGGCAAGCCCGTGCAGCTGCCGATGCTGTGGTACGAGCGCGAGGACACGCAGCGGCTCTGGACCTATTACGAGAAGCGCGACCTCATCCAGAACACCGAGAAAAGCGCGCTCAAGCGGTTCGACGATCCCGAGTTCGAGCCGCGGATCGCCGATCTCGCGGCGCGGGTGGCGCGCGTGTTCCACCCCTCCGACTACGGAAGGATCGAGTTCCGCTTCGATCCCAAGACCGGCGACATCAATTTCATCGAGATCAACCTCAACTGCAATCTGTGGTCGGAGAAGGTCATGGCCAAGGCCGCGGCGCAGGCGGG
>JAHJWA010000354.1 GCA_018828205.1 Alphaproteobacteria bacterium | reverse complement strand
GAGCGGGTCTGCGCACCGGTCAGCGGGAACGGCAGCGCCAGCCGGTCGCGCAGCCTCCCGTCTCCCTTGAGCGGTTGCCCCTTGCGCTGGCGGTTGTCGGCGCGGACCAGCATCAGCGCCAGCGCATTGGCGAGCAGTTCGTCATAGGCGAGCCGGTCGCGCGCCGCCGCGTCCTCGCCGCCATGCGCCCGCCGAAGCGCCTCGCGCCAGGCGGGCCAGCCCTCGCTATCGACCTGCCCCGCCTCGCACCATTCGGGAAGGTCGGGAGCGCGCGCCAGCGCCTGTTCGACCAGCCCGGCCACCTTGGGCTGGGTCAGTCCCTCGGCAAGGCGATAGACCGGCTCGCACAGCCGCTGCAGCGTGTCGCCGCCCTCCTCGAGCACATGGTCGGGATGGACGATCTGCATCATGTCGCCATAGCGTTCGAGCTTGCCCGCCACCCAGCGGTTCTCGCCCACGGGGAGCTGCTTCTTGGCGGTGTAGGAGGCGCGGCCGAAATAGGTCAGCGACAGCACATTGCCCACGCCGTCCTGCGCGAGCACGCGGTAGGGCGCGCGCGGATTGCGCCCCCCGCGGTGTTCGATCACCGTGAGCTTGACCACGATCTGCTCGGCCTCGCCCGCCTCGTCGATCGTCGAGACCACGCGCCGGGTCACGAAGCGCTCGGGGAAGTGATAGACGAGGTCGCGCACCCGCGTCAGCCCGAGCCGGTCGAGCGGCTTTTTGAGCTTGGGCCCCACGCCGTCGAGCGTCTCGGTCTCGGCGAACAGCGGGTTGAGGACATCGGGGCGCATCACACGCGTCTAGCCGCAGTGGCGGGGCCAGCGAAAGCCGCGATCGTGCGCGGGTCCGCCCCGCCTGTGGACAGCGATCCCCGCTTGCGCTGGCAGGGTACGCAGGATAGGCGCGCGCCATGCCCGAAGCCCTCACCTTCCAAGGCCGCATCCAGCGCGCCCGTTTCCGCGCCTGGCACCGCGGCACGCGCGAGGCGGATTACATGTTCGGCGGCTTTTTCGACCGCTACCACAAGCAATGGGAAGCCGAGGAACTGGCCTGGTTCGAAGCGCTGCTCGAGGAAGACGATGTCGATGTGATGGCCTGGGCGCTCGGCACCCAGCCCGTCCCGCCGCGCTTCCAGGGCGAATTGATCGAGCGCATGAAGCTGCTCGATTTCGTCGATATTCCCCGCTGACGGGAACGCCAGCAATCATGCCGCGCTGACCAGCACCATGCCCGATCTTTCCCGCATTCTTTCCGCCACGACGCCGCTGACGCTGGCGCAGGTCGCGCGCGGCAGCCAGCCGCTGGTGATGGCCGATCTGGCGCGCGCCGGCGAAGGCCGCGCGGTGTTCATCGCCCCCGACGACACCGCGATGCGCGCGGTCAGCGACGCGGCGCATTATTTCGCCCCCGAGCTCGAGGTGATCGAGTTCCCCGCCTGGGACGCGTTGCCCTACGACCGCTCCAGCCCCGCGCTGACGGTCAGCGCCAAGCGGCTCGCCGCGCTCCACCGGTTGCAGAGCGGCAAACCGGGCGCGCAATTGCTGGTCACCACGCTCAACGCCGCGCTCCAGCGCGTGCTCACCCCGTTCCGCATCCGCGAGGGCGTGCGCGAATTCGCGATCGGCAGCGAGATCGGCCGCGACAGCCTCGCGCGGCTGCTCCAGCGGGAGGGCTACAGCCGCACCGACACCGTGGCGGACAAGGGCGAATACGCGATCCGCGGCTCGATCGTCGATGTCTTCCCCTCGGGGCTCGACGAGGGCCTGCGGCTGGATTTCTTCGGCGACGAGCTGGAAAGCCTGCGGCTGTTCGACCCGAACACGCAGATGACCACCGCGCGGATCGAGTCGCATCTGCTGCTCCCCGCCAGCGAGGCGCTGCTCGACGAGGCCAGCATCAAGCGCTTCCGCACCCGCTACCGCGAATTGTTCGGCGCCGATGCGACGCAGGATCCGCTCTACGAGGCGGTCAGCGAGGGGCGGCGGCTGGCAGGCATGGAGCATTGGCTGCCGCTGTTCGAGGAGCGGATGGCGACGCTGTTCGATCATCTCGACGACCGCGACATCGTGGTGATCGACGGCGCGGCGATGAACGCCGCCGAGGAGCGGCTGGGCGATATCGCCGATTATTACGCCGCGCGCACCCAGGCTTCGGGACAGGCCAAGGGCAGTTACCGTCCGGTCGAGCCCGCCTCGCTCTATCTCGACAAGGACGAGCTGACCCGCGCGCTGGATGCCCACCCGGTCCACCGCAGCACCGGCTTCGACGAGCCCGCAAGCACGAAGGTCCTCGACTTCGGCTTCCGCTCGGGCCGCGACTTCGGCCCCGACCGCGCGCGCGGCGAGAACGTTTACCCGCTGCTCGCCGACCATCTCAAAGCGGTCGCCAAGGCTGGGCGCAGACCGCTGCTCGCGACCTATTCCAAGGGTAGCCGCGCGCGGATGGTCTCGATCCTCGAGGAGGCCGGGATCGCGATCCAGCTGGCGGACAGCTGGCAGGAGGCGCTCGGACTTTCGGCCAAGGGCGTGCCCGCGGCGATGATCGTCCCGCTCGACACCAGCTTCGCCAATGACGAGCTCGAGGTCCTCACCGAGCAGGACATCCTCGGCGACCGGCTGGTCCGGCGGCGCAAGAAGCGCAAGAGCTCCGACGCCTTTCTCGCCGAGCTGCAAGCTCTGTCGGTCGGCGATCTGGTGGTCCACACCGAGCACGGGATCGGCAAATATCTCGGGCTCGAGGCGATCGCGGTCGGCAAGAGCAAGCACGATTGCGTGATGCTGGCCTATCGCGGCGGCGACAAGCTGTTCATCCCGGTCGAGAACATCGACGTGCTCAGCCGCTACGGTTCGTCCGAGGATGCGGTCATGCTCGACCGCCTCGGCGGCGAGGCGTGGCAGAAGCGCCGCTCGCAGCTCAAGGAGCGAATCCGCGAAATCGCGCACGAGCTGCTGCGCACCGCGGCCGCACGCGCGCTCCGCAAGGCGCCGGTTTTCGAAGTCGAATCAGGACCTTTCAACCAGTTCCTCGACCGTTTCCCGTGGGAAGAGACCGAGGATCAGGAGCGCGCCATCGAGGATGTGCTGCGCGATCTGGAAAGCGGCCACCCGATGGACCGGCTGGTCTGCGGCGATGTCGGCTTCGGCAAGACCGAGGTGGCGCTGCGCGCCGCCTTCGTCGCCGCGATGAACGGACAGCAGGTGGCGGTCATCGCCCCCACCACGCTGCTCGCGCGCCAGCACTATCAGGGTTTCTCCGAGCGCTTCGCCGGTTTCCCGATCGAGGTCGGACGGCTCAGCCGGCTGGTCCCGGCCAAGGAGATGAAGGAAACCCGCGAACGGCTCGCCAGCGGCGCGCTCGACATCGTGGTCGGCACCCACGCGATCCTTTCCAAGAGCACCGGTTTCAAGGATCTCGGCCTTGTCATCGTCGACGAGGAACAGCGCTTCGGGGTGACGCACAAGGAAAAGCTCAAACAGCTGCGCGCCGATGTGCACATGCTCACCCTCACCGCCACCCCGATCCCGCGCACGCTGCAGATGGCGATGACGGGCCTGCGCGAGCTCTCGACCATCCAGACCCCGCCGGTCGATCGTCTCGCGGTCCGCACCTATGTGATGGAATGGGACGAGATCGTGATGCGCGAGGCCTTGCTGCGCGAACACCATCGCGGCGGGCAGAGCTTCATCATCGTCCCGCGCATCGCCGACATGGCCGAGATCGAGAAATGGCTGCGCGAGGCGGTGCCCGAGATCAAGCCGGTCACCGCGCACGGCCAGATGGCGCCCAACGAGGTCGAAGAGCGGATGAGCGCCTTCTACGACCGGCAATACGACGTGCTGCTGGCGACCACCATCGTCGAGAGCGGGCTCGATATCCCCAGCGCCAACACCATCATCATCCACCGCGCGGATATCTTCGGCCTCGCCCAGCTCTACCAACTGCGCGGCCGCGTGGGCCGCGCGAAGCTGCGCGCCTATGCCTATCTGACCTATGCCAAGGACACGCAGCTGTCCGAGGTCGGCGAGAAGCGCTTGAAGGTGCTGGGCGATCTCGACAGCCTGGGCGCCGGGTTCCAGCTCGCCAGCCACGATCTCGACATCCGCGGCGCGGGCAATCTGCTCGGCGACGAACAATCGGGGCATATCCGCGAGGTCGGGTTCGAGCTCTACCAGTCTATGCTCGAGGACGCGATCCTTGCGGCCAAGGCCGGCGAGGCGGGACTCGACGCCAAGCCCGACAGCGTCAGCCCGCAGATCACCGTCGATGCGCCGATCATGATCCCCGAGGATTACGTCCCCGATCTCGCGGTGCGGATGGCGCTCTACCGCCGTCTCAACGACGCGCGCGACAAGGGCGAGATCGAGGCGCTGGCCGCCGAGATGATCGACCGCTTCGGCGACCTGCCCGCAGCGACCGCCAATCTGGTCCGGCTGATCGAGATCAAGCACCAGGCGATCGAGGCGAACATCGCCAAGATCGACGTCGGCAATGCCGGCACGCTGGTCACCTTCCACAACGACGATTTCCCCGATCCGATGGGGCTGCTTTCCTATGTCGATCGCCTGAAGGGCACCGCCAAGCTGCGCCCCGACATGAAGCTGGTGATCAGCCGCGCATGGAATTCGCCCGAGAGCCGGCTGAACGGGCTCTACCAGCTGACCAAGGGTCTGGGCGGAATCGCGCGCAAGGCGCGCAAGGCCAAGCAGCCGGCCTAGCGCGCAGCGAGCGCGAGGAATTCTTCCGCGGGCATCGGCTCGGCGCGCAGGAAGCCCTGATAGACCTCGCAGCCCTCGCGCGCGATCAGCGCCCGCTGTGCTTCGGTCTCGACCCCTTCGACCACCACCTTGAGATCGAGCGCCTTGGCCATGGCCACGATCGCGCGGAACACCGCGAGATCGCGCTCATCCTCGAGCACCCCCTCGATCATCGAGCGGTCGAGCTTGAGATGGTCTATGGGAAGCACTTTCAGGTAACGGAAATTGCAGAAGCCGGCGCCGAAATCGTCGAGCGAGAGGCTGATCCCATTGGCCTTGAGCTCGTCCAGAACCGCGCTCACCTGTTCCAGATCGGCGAGCAGCACCTGCTCGGTGATCTCGAGCGTCAGCGAATGCGGATCGATCCCGCTGGCCGCGACCAGCGCGAGAAATTCGCGCGCGAAACTGCCCGCCGCGAGATCGGCGGGGGTGACGTTGATCGACAGCCGCAGCCCCTCGGGCCAGGCGCGCGCCGCCGCCAGCGCCTTGGAGGCGATATGCCGCGAGAGCTGCGCGGTGTGATCCGCGCGCTCGGCGATGGTGAACAGCGTTGCCGCGCCGACCCGCCCCAGCATGGGGTGGTCCCAGCGCGCGAGCGCTTCGGCACCGATCAGCAGATCCGTCTCGAGCGCATATTGCGGCTGGAACCGGATCGAGATTTCATCGCGATCGATCGCGGCGAGCAGATCGGCTTCGAGCTGCTGGCTCGAGCGTCCGTCCTTCGCCAGCTCGCCGCTGGTCCAGACCACGCGGTGGCCCTGCAACGAGCGGATCCGTACCGAGGCCTCGGAGAGCGTATCGAGCAGGGATCCCGCCGTATCCCCCGCCACCGCGCGGATCAGCGCGACGCGCGGCCACAACCGCAGGCTGTGCCCGGTATCGGGGTCGCCGATCGGCATGGCGATCGCATCGGCCAGCGCCTCGGCGAGCCATTGCCAGCGCTCCCGATTGCACTCCTCGCGCAGCGCGAGGAGAAAGGTGTCGCCCGAACTGCGCGCCGCGATCCAGACCCCGCTCTCGAGCTCGTCGCCGGCGAAATGGCGGATGCGCTGGGCGATCTCGATCAGCGCGCCATCGCCCGCGGTCTCGCCGAAGGCGACGTTCACGCGATCGATCCGCCCCACCGAGATCAGCATGACATGGATCGGGCATTCGGTGCTTCCCGGGGGCCATTCCTGCCACCAGCGATCGAGGACCTGGCGGGCGTGATCGAGCGTCGCGAGCCCGGTGAGCCGGTCGCGCGTATCGTCGTCTGTCGCTGAGGCGAGGCTGGCCATGCGCCCCCATATCCGTCGGATTGCAGGAATGCGCCAGTAATTTCCCCGCGTTGCCAAATGGGACGCCCGCCCATACACACTCGCGCAGCCACCGCTCTGCGCGCCACTCCCGCGCCGCGACCAGACGTTCACCCAGACGATCACCACGGGAAAGCTCGATGCCGAATTTCGAAAAGCTGGCGCTGATCGTCTCCGATACCGCGCGCGCGCACGAGGTCGCACCGATGTATCGGGGGCTGGCCGACTGGGTCCCGCTCGAGGAGGCGCAGGCTGCAGTGGTCATCGGCGGCGACGGCGCCATGCTGCAGACGCTCCACGCCATGCTCGATTGCGGGATGATCAAGCCGGTCTACGGGGTGAACCTGGGCACTGTCGGCTTTCTGATGAACCACAACCGCTCGCCCGAAAAACTGCTGCGCCGGATCGAGCGCGCGCGCAGCGTCGCGGTCGCTCCCCTGTCGATGGAGGCGGTCCGGCAGGATGGAAGCAGACAGGAATTCTGCGCCATCAACGAGGTCTCGCTGCTGCGCGAAACCCGCCAGACCGCCAAGATCGAGGTCTCGGTCGATGACAAGGTGCGGATCAAGGAGCTGGTCTGCGACGGCGTGCTGGTGGCGACCCCGGCGGGATCGACGGCCTACAATCTTTCGGCCAACGGCCCGATCCTGCCTCTCGATTCGCATCTCCTCGCGCTGACCCCGATCAGCCCTTTCCGCCCGCGGCGCTGGCGCGGCGCGATCCTGCCCGACCGCAGCGCGATCCGCTTCCGCGTACTCGAATCCGACAAGCGGCCGGTCTCGGTCGTGGCCGACCAGAAGGAGGTGCGCGACATCGCCGAGGTGTCGCTTCGCATCGCGCGCGAGAAGGAGCTGCAATTGCTGTTCGATCCCGGCCATGCGCTCGACGAACGGATCGTCGCGGAACAGTTTCTGGTCTGATCGGACCGCCTGCGAAAAATCGCGCCGCGCCCGCTTGCCAAACCCCGCGAGCCCCCATATAGCGCGCCCCTGCCGACCTGGCTGCTCCCCGATAGCTCAGCGGTAGAGTAGGTGACTGTTAATCACTTGGTCGTTGGTTCGAATCCAACTCGGGGAGCCAACCGCTGTTCCACAGCGGTTCAAACAGGTCCGGAAACCCTTGCAAATGCGCGGTTTTCGAAGCATTCACCCTCCATCGAATTCCATTAGGTTCCGCCACTTTCCGGCACTCGCTGGGGGCATTTTGGGGGCACCGCCGAATCGGGCTGGGGGCATCGTGTGCTGACGGACAAACAGTGCAAGGCGGCACAGCCGGGCCCGAAACCGGTGAAGCTGTCCGATCAGCAGGGTCTGCATTTACTTATCCTCCCCTCGGGCACCAAGAGCTGGCGCCTGAAGTACCGCTTCGAAGGCAAGGAAAAGCAGCTCGCGCTCGGCCTGTATCCGGAAGTCCGGCTCGGCGAAGCGCGCGATGCGAAGGACGAGGCCCGCAAGCTGCTGCGCAATGGGATCGATCCCGGCAGCCGCGCGGCGAAGGCTGCGGCACCGGACCAGGCGATCACCTTCGGCGAAGCGGCCACCCGCTGGCTCTCGCTGCAGCAGGAGGGCTGGAAGCCCAAGCACGCCAAGACGGTCAAGGATCGGCTCGAGGCGGATCTGTTGCCGAAGCTGCGGTCGCGGCCGCTGCGGGAAATTGCACCACGCGATCTCATCGCGGAACTCGACCGGGTGCAGCAGCGCGGTGCGGTCGAGATCGCGCATCGGCTGCGCCAGTACGCATCGGCGATCTTCGAGAGCGCGATCGCGCTCGACTGGGCGGAGACGAACCCGGCCGCGTCGCTGACCCGCGCGCTCAAACCGGTGCCCCGGCGGCGTTACCCTGCCCTGCTCGCTCTGCGCGATTGCCGCGACTTCCTGGGTGCGATCGAGGCGGAGCCCTGCCAGCCGGCAACCAAGCTTGCATCGCGCCTGCTGGCGCTCACGGCCGTGCGGCCGGGCAACATCCGGTTCGCGGAGCGCACGGAGTTCGAGGGGCTCGACGGCAAAGAACCGCTCTGGCGGATCCCCGCTTCGAAAATGAAGCTCGAGCTCGCGGAGAGCGAGCAGGATGCCTTCGAGTTCATCGTGCCGCTGTCGCGCCAGGCGGTGGCCACCGTCAAAGCGGCGATCGCCTTCGCCGGCAATCGCAAATACCTCTTCCCCTCGACGCGCTACTCGCATCGGCCGATCAGCGAAAACGCGCTCAGCACGAATTACAAGCGCGTCCCTGGCTTCGGCGGCCGGCATGTTCCGCACGGCTGGCGCTCGAGCTTCGCCACGATCATGAACGAGCGGGCCGCGGATCTCGATCGACCGGCCGATCGGGCAATCATCGACCTGATGCTGGCTCACCGGCCAGCCGGGGTCGAGGCGGTCTACAACCGCGCTGCCTACATGCGGCGCCGGCGCGAGCTCGCACAGGAATGGGCCGACCTGCTGGTCGCCGATCTCCCGGAGCCGGAGACGCTGGTGGAAGGCCTGCGCAAGCACTGACGCGCCGTTCGAGCGCGGGAGGTGCAGCATGACCGCCACCTCCTTTGCCAACGTCCTCGACCGCCGCTATGCGCCCCGCCAACGGACCGACCAGCCCGTCTGGCGCGGAAGCTATGATGAGAACGATCCGCGCGCCCAGGTCGCCTTCCCCTTCAAAGGACGGAAGCGCGCGGAAATTTTCAAATTCATCAGTGAATTCATTCTCGCAGTGCGCACTTACGCCAATGAAACCAAGATCTACGGAAAGCCGCACACAATCACCAACAACATGATCGATGTTGCGGAGACGCTTCTGCGGCGCTGCACCGACTATGAAACCGGACAGTGCAGTCCAAGCATCGAGACGATAATGGCGAAGACTGGTTTCGCGAGGCCTACCACTATATCCTTGCTCGCAAAGCTGCGCGAGCATCTGGGCATCGACTGGGTACGGCGGACTGTCCGCATCGACCGGCCAGAAGCCAATGGCGGGCAGGTCGTGGCACAGACTTCGAACGCCTATCTGATCGATTTCGCGAAGCTCCCCTCACGCCTGAAGATGCATCTGCGCCAGAAGCTTAAGGGTCTCTTCGACTTCGACCGCCTGCCGAAGTTTAAGGGCTCGCCGCTGCTGCCGCCGTTTTGGCAGCGGGCGATCGGACGGCAGGTCAGGCAGGCGAGCAGCGCCAGCTGGGCGGCGCACCGGAACCCGGATCTCGACCGCCGCGACCTCCACACAAGATGGTCTGCAGCCCGTTCGCCCGAAGAGCGCGCGGAGATCCTCCATCCTGACGATCCCGAAGCCCAGAGAGCGCACGCCGCTGCCGAGCGTGGACCTAGGGCCGAAGGCGAGTTCAGAGCCCCGGCTTCAATGGGGGAATTAGGAAAGTATCAGAAAGAGTGAGACCGCTTTAGGCGGTCTCACCCGTCATTCTCGATAGGCCCCGGGATGATCTGAGGCTCGAAACAGGAAACCAACCACCTTCCGGACTGCCGGAGGTCGGCGGCTGCGCCGCCGCCCATGCTTGGCGTGGGGCCAAGCGCAAGAACGATGCCAATCGCCCGTCATCGTGGTTTGAGGAAGCCGATGGGTTGTTAGGCGCAGCCTCAGGAGGTGCGTTCGAGTTCCGCAACTACCAGCTCGAGGATGGCGATGCTCTGGTCGATCGACGGAACGTCGGAACAGGTCGCCAGCGCTTTGGACAGGCCATTGAGCGCGAGCCGGAGACGGACGGACTGTGGATCATCCCCACGAATTCGCCGCGCGAATTCCGAAAGCGTCCGCGCAGTCATTCGCGCGTTGAGAACTGGGTCGGAAGCGCTACTCATGTTGGTTCAAGATCGAGTGCGCGAGCCCGGTGAATAGGACCAGATCGGCAGGGTCCTCCCTGTCCGCATCAGGTGCGTTCTCGAGTATCTTCGCAATACTGCGGGAGCCCTTTGCGTAAATGACCTCCAAGCCGTCTTCGCTGTCCAGGCGAGCCGCGATACGCTCAAGCCCCTGGGCAACGCTCTGATTGGTGGGAAGAGAGGTCATTTGGGAGGCAGCTGGTCTAAAAGCTCAGGCCGGTCAACTGACCTTGCCCAATGTTCAAACCTCGAGCATCGCGCCCCACCGATCGAACAGCTCCCGGCGGCTATCAGTAGCAGCGCGCAAATTGAAGTGTTTCCCGCGATACGCGTTCGTTGCCAAGGGGCTCCTAACTTAGTGCGGGAATGCGCCACCTCGTGCGGTCAGAGCCATATCTGCTGCAGTGCGATAAGGTTGGCCATTCTATCCTATTTTTATCTCGCAGGTGCGCTATGGCATGCCTTTCGGGGGGACTTTTATGGACCGCGAATTGTTAGCCTATCTCATTTTGGCTTTGACGGTGTTGGCCTATTTGGTCCTGGGCCTCCACGCTCGCCGCAATACTCGAGCGCGTAAGTACAATCGTCAAAAAGAGATGGAGCGTCGACTCCGCGCCAGTCACCCGAGCCGATCAAAGGATCAGCCAGACCAAACTTTCGATCAGATCTAAAAGACAAGCTGCAGGGGCCTCAATCTGTCGAAATTCAATAGGGAAGTCCTCGCGCTTTCCTCGGCCGCTGGGTGTCGTCGCGCTGTTCGGCGTAAATCACCTCGACCGGCAAAATCAAAGCTCCATACCGCCTGCGCCAAGGTACGTAAGAGCTAGGTTATATCTTTCGCTCTTTGTTCTTACGAGCTAGGTTCGGCGCGTGGGATCAAGCAGGATCTGGCCAGTTGCGTTTCGGACCGTCGAGGGGATGATCCAGAACAGCATCGTCGTCCGCGTCGGGTGCTCTGCCTGCCGCGACTTTTTTGATGTCGATCTCATCGGCATCCGAAAAGCCCGGGGCGGTGAATACAGCTTGCTGGACCAGCACTGCACCTGCCGCCGCACACTTTGCCGCGGCCGCGCCTACTTCATCGCGGCGCCAAATCTCTCGGCCGAGCTGCTGACTATGGTCTCCAAGATCGAAAATCCGCTCGATCTCAACGGCCTTACCGCCGCCGATCTTGAGCCTCCGCCCCCATCCGGCCCAGGGGCCGGTACCGGCCGAGCCTCATTAGGTCAGTTTGTGCAACAAATTGCACCATCGGCCCGAGCCGCCTGATCCCTCAGATCGCCGCCGTGAGGCCCGACCGCCAGGCCCCGACCAACTGCGTCAAAATCGACACCAAAAGCATGCGGGCGAGGCGCGGGGGCAAGCGCGGCGCGCGGGGTTGAGGTGGCAGCTATCCGTTCAGGAACGATCGAGCCAGGCTGAATGGATTGGGGATCCGGATTGAAGGCCGCTCAGTTCACAGCTTGTGCGCGGAATGAGATGCCGGCAGTTCAATCTATTTCCCGCAAAGGGTTTCGACCGATGGTGGGGCACTAAGGGAGAAGCTGAATGCAAGGGCAGTGCTGGTTGGGGATAGAGACGGGCGGCACGAAAATTCTTGCCCGCATTGTGCAGGGCGACAAGGTGCTTCTGGAGGATCGCTGGCCGACAACTTCGCCGCAGGAGGCAGCGGACGTGTTGTGCGATTTCGCCGCGCGCTCGCCCGCCCCAGTTGCGGGCGCGGGAATCGCAGCCTTCGGTCCTATTGTCGTCAACCCGGCGGCGATCAATTACGGCGAAGTCTTGGCCACGCCCAAACCCGGTTGGACCGGGGCAAATCTGCGCCTCGCACTCTCTTCGAGGCTGGGCGTTGCCGTTGAAGTCGACACCGACGTCAACGCGGCGGCGCTGGCCGAGCAGCAGACCGGGGCAGGCAAAGGCTGTCCCAGCCTCGCCTATGTCACGATCGGCACCGGGATCGGTGCGGGACTTGCCAGAACCGGGCGGACCCTAACCGGAGCTTTGCATCCAGAAATGGGCCACGTTCCGGTTCTAAAGGTCTCGAGCGATGCCGCCCCAAGCACCTGCCCTTTCCACGCCAGCTGCGCCGAAGGCATGGCCGCAGGGCCGGCAGTGCAGGCACGGCTGGCGGGAAGGGATCTGGAGGATGTGCCAGAGGCGTTTGCTGCCGTTGCGGACTATCTGGGACAATTGTTTGCCACCATTGTTCTTGCTTGGTCACCCCACCGGATAGTTGCAGGCGGCGGCGTCCTTGGGGTTCCGGGATTGCGCGATGCCGCCAAGGAAAAGATGGCGCGGGCGCTGGGGGGATATGGTGTCGGCGCTGCCGCGCAGGGCGCGGACTTCCTAGTGGCACCGCAGCTTGCACATGCAGGACTGGAAGGCGCATTGATCATCGCGCGCCAGGCAGTTGATCGAGTGGACTAGTCCTGCCGCTGCAAGGCGCGAACTAGTCCACCGAACCATGGGCGTTAAGCTGCCCCGCCAGTGATGATCAGCTCGCCGGCGATCTTGCCGTTGTCATTGCCCGCCAGCGTGTAGCGGACGTCCTCCTCGCGGAAGTCGAAGCCGGCAAAGATCCGCCGCACTTCGGGATGATTGTTGATCGAGAGGATGAACCGCCCGCGGAGCCCGCGCAGCTGCTCGGCCATCAGCTCGAACTGGGTGCGATCGAACAATTCGGCGCCGTAATCGTCCTCGCTGCCGTAATAGGGCGGATCGAGGTAGAACAGAGTTCCCGGCCGATCGTAGCGGCGGATGAAGTCGCTCCAAGGCATACGCTCGATCGCAACCGGTGCCAGGCGCTCGTGGATCGCCTCGAGTAACGGCTGCAGCTTTGTCACATCGAAACTCGCCGGCGCATCGTATCGGACCCCGAAATTTCGACCGTCCACCTTCCCGCCGAAGGCGAGCTTCTGCAGATACAGGAACCGCGCCGATCGCTGCAGGTCGGTTAACGTCGACGGATCCTGCCGGGTCAGCTTCTCGAAGTTCGCCCGGCTCGTAATCTGGAAGCGCAGCATCTCCAGAAAGGCCACATAATGGTGCTGCAGCACGCGGAAGAAGGTCGAGACGTCTTCCGACCAGTCGTTGATCACCTCGACCTTAGGGCGGTTGGTGCGGCGGAAGAACACGCCGCCCATGCCGACGAACACCTCGGCATAGCAGGCGTGCGGAGTTTCGTTGATCAGCGCGACCAGGCGCTTGGCCAGCATGCGCTTGCCGCCGATATAGGCCGCGGCGGGTCGCACCGGAGCAACAGGCTCCAGTGGCAGTTTCAGAGTCGACTTCATATAACATGTTCCATATTTGTTCCGCTGCCGAGTCGGCAGGCGGGATGGCCCCAAGGCGGGACCGATTGGGACATGACGAGCTCAGTTCGTCGGGCATGGGCGTTGGCGCGCCCTGCCCCCCGCCTTTTGACGCCGCGGGGGAGGCGATCGTGCGGCTAGGCGGCCGTGGCCGCTCCTTTCGGTTCGTAGGGCGTGAAGCCCACTGCCGGCAGACCGAGCCAGTCGTTGAGCTCCTCGAGCCGTGCCATCAGCGGCTCGATCTCGTTCAACATGAAAATGTCGAGCGCGGTCCGCGCATCGCCGAAGCCGCCATTGTTGTCGGGGATGATCCCCAGCAGCTGCGGCGGCACGCGGTGCGCGGCGAGCATCTGGTCGCGGCTCACGCGGTTTACGTTCACGAATTCGTCCTTGGCCGTCACCTCGCCGATCGGGATGATCTGGATGTCCTTTTCCCTGCCGGCGGGCGCGTGCAGGAAGAGGTTGCGGAAATTGCCCGGTCCCTTCGCCTGGCGCAGCTGCTCGCGCATCTTGTCGGCATCCTCGTTCGACATCGCGGCGCCAGCGGCATAGAAAATGAACCCCGCATGCGCGCCGTTGAGGAAATAGCGCCGGCGGAACAGCACCGCCGCCTCGCCGAGCAGCCCCGCCTGCAGCGCCCCAAAATATTCGGGCACGCCGTAGATCTCATGCGAAGGATGCTCCTGCAACAGGTGGAACACGTGATCCGCCTCGAATTCGTGCTCCTGCTTCCACCCAGGCACGAAGAAATAGCGCCCCTCGTCGACCCCGCGGCGCGCGAAGCGCCCGAGGATATGCTCGAGCCGCAGCGGCCGACCGCCCAGATTGTCGCGCTGCTCGAGATAGCCATTCCCCAGCGACAGGAAGTCGAGCGCCCACTTCCGGAACGTCGCGCGATCGAGCCAGCGCGACGGGATGAAGTGCTTGGCAAGCAGATTGACCTTGAGACGGATGCAGCTGGCATGTGGCCCGGGGATGTCGAACGCCTTGGCCAGCCCGCATTGCGACACTGGCGGGACGTACCAGCGCCCGTTGGTGACGCTCTCGATATAGCCGAGCATGCCGGCGCGATCGAGCACCGGCTCCGGCTCGCCGAACGAGAACGCCGTAATATTGCCCGCACCGTCCTGGTCGATCGTCGCGATCTCGCCGGCACTGTCGCTTCGCTGCTCGGGCGCTTCGGTATTTTGCATCAGAATATCTCCATCGAGGATTTCGCGCCGCCGAGCTTGCCATCGAGCTGCTCGTTGAAAAGCACGTGCATGATCGCCCAGGCGACATCGGCATGACCGGTCGCATCGCTGCGTGAGGCGACGAATGTCAGCTGCCGTTCGCTCTTGGTCAGCTTCGGCCGGATCGACAGGAAGCTGGCGGTGATGTCGTTGTCGCCGGCATCGTATTCGAGCCGGCCGGCGCGAATGACGTTCTTCGCCTTCATGACCATCAGGTATTTGAGCTGCGCCGAATACTGGATCGCGCGCACGAGCGGGAAGCGCTTCTTGACCAGCTGCAGCACCGCGGCGCCGACGCCAGTCGTATCGAGACCGATATCGACGACGTTATAGCGATCCATCGCGTCGAAGATTGCCTCGGCCTGCACCGCGAAGTCGCCGCGCAGCCGCAGCTTCTCCAGCACGCGATACTTGCCGCCTTGCTTGATCGGCAGCGCCATCACCACCAGCGCCGCGTCGTCGCCCTGCGCGCTCTCTTGCGGATCGTAGCCGATCGCCACCTCGCCATCGCCGAATGGGCGCAGCCCGAACGGCGCGAAGTCCTTCCAGGCGAAGCTGTCGACCCGGCAGCGGTTCATGTCGCGCATCGGGAAGGCGGACGCGGTCTCGTCGACGAATTCGCACAGATAGAGGTTCGAATAGACATCGGGCGCCTTGCGGCGCTTGAGCTCGGCGATATCGAACAGTTCGCAACCGCCGGCGGCCGCGTCCTCGATCGTCACCCGCTGGCGCCAGATCCCGTCTCCGCAGTGGACACCGACCCGCAGCTGCTCGGGCGTATAGGCGTCGATCTTCGTCCAGTCGGTCTTGGGCCGGCCTTCGTTGAACCACTCGCCCGACCATTTCTTGTAGGCGCCGTGACTGGTGGTGCTCGGTGTCGAGAAATAGGTCTCGCGGTACCGCTTCTGGCTCGCCATGCCGCTGGCGACCTCGTCGATCCGCTCGAAGTCCTGCGCCCAGAAGCACTCGTCGTAGTAGAAATTGCCGTGCTCACCCTGGGCGGTGCGGAAGTTCGCCCCGAGGAAGAACAGCTTCGGCCGCTCGAGCGGCACGCCGTCCTCGTCCTCGCCGCGGTCGATCAGCAGGTGCTCACCCGCCAGCTCGACCCCGGTCCACTTGTAGACGAACTCGACGATGTAGGTGCGGAAGATCTCCGCCTGGCGTCGCGAGGCGGACAGGAAGATCTGGTTGCGCCCTGTCTCGAGCGCATCGATCAGCGCCTCGCGCGCGAAGTACCAGGTCGCGCCGATCTGGCGGCTCTTGAGGATGAAGCGGGTGCGCTCGCCCGATGCCGCCCACCAGGTCGCCTGATAGCCGAAGTTCTCTTCCTCGAACTTCTCGCGCAGGATCGCGGCGTGTTCGGCGGTGATCTGGTTCTTGCGCTTGGCCTTCTTGGGCCCGGCGTTGCGGTTGCCGACCTTCGGGTTGAGATCCGCCTCATTGCCGCTGTCGCGATATTTGCGGCAGCGTTCGAACCGCTCGATCTGCCGGCCGAGCAGGTCGATCTCCTTGAAGTCCTTCCCGCTCTTGTCCTCTTTCGCGACCAGCATCTGGTAGCGCACGAGGACCGATTCCTCGGCGGCGCGAAGCGGCGGTGCCTCTTTCCACTTTTCGCGCTTGGCCCAGCTGGCGATCGTCGCACGCGGGATCGGCCTGCCCTGCTCGTTGCGGATCCCGAGGCGCTCGAGCTCGTCGGCGATGTCGGTCTCGCCATAGCCGCGCCAGTACAGGCTGCGCGCTTCGCGGCGGACGTCGGCATAGGCCGGCCGTTCGAGGGGAGCCAGGAGCATGGCCGCAGCTAACCCCGCCACCGCGGGTCGCGCGCCATGCGCATGTTGTAACGACCCGCCGTTACAACACCCGCGGCTTGAGCAGAGCGCCCTCCTCGTCCCTTTTCGCGCGACCGGAATTCAATCGGCGCGGCACCGCGCGTCGATCGCCCCAAACGGACCCGAGACGGAGCTGAGAGACATCATGGCCAAGCGTTCGAAATTTTTCTGCATCGCCGTCGAAGGGGCCACCTGCGACGGCCGCACTCTCGATCGTGGCGCCCTCCAGGAGATGGCCGATTCCTACGACCCGAAGACCTATACGGCTCGGGTCAATATGGAGCATATCCGCGGCTTCAGCGCGGACCCCCCGTTCAACGCCTATGGCGACGTCGTCGCCCTCGAGACGCGCGAAGTCGAACTCCAGCTCGGCGGCAAGGCTGAGAAGAAGCTCGGCCTGTTCGCCCAGGTTGACGCGCTCGACAACCTCGCCGCCATCCAGGCGAAGGGCCAGAAGCTCTTCAGCTCGATCGAGCTCAACCCCAACTTCGCCGCCACCGGCAAGGCCTATCTGCAGGGTCTCGCCGTAACCGACAGCCCCGCTTCGCTCGGCACCGAGATCATGGAATTTGCTGCCGGCCAAGTGAGCGCCGGCAAGCCGAGCCTCTTCGCCGAGCGCAAGGTCGAGAAGGGCAATTTCTTCTCCGCAGCGCGCGAGATCGAGGGCCTCGAATTCGACGAAGCTGCGCCCGCCGAGACCGAGAGCAGCAAGCTGTTCGCCGGCCTGACCAAGTTCTTCGAGAATTTCGGCGCCAAGTCCGACGAGGACGAAGAGCCCAAGACCCCGCCGGTCCAGCCTTCCCCCACTCCCACCCCGACGCCCGCGAACGACAATTTCGCTGCTCTGATGGGCCAGGGTTTCGCTCAGATGGCTGCTGCGGTCGAAAAGCAGGGGCAGGAAATCCGCGCCGACTTCAGCAAGCTCCAGGCCGACCACGATACGCTCAAGGCCTCGATCGAGAACACCGAGAAGTCCGGTTCGCCCCGGCGCCCTGCGGCGACCGGCGGCAGCGGCAACTACTCCCGCACCGACTGCTGATCGCGGGCCCCGCCACTCAATCGAACCCTCCAATTCGTCAACCGCACAGCCCCCAAACGTAACGCCCGACAGGACCGATCATGCGCAACGAAACCCGTGCCCTCTTCTCCGCCTATGTGTCGCAGATCGCGCTGCTCAACGGCGTCCCCGATGCGACCACCAAGTTCAACGTCGATCCGGCCATCGAGCAGAAGCTCGAGGACAAGGTCCGCGCCTCGAGCGAGTTCCTCCAGGAAGTGAACGTGATCCCGGTCACGCAGCAGGAAGGCCAGGTGCTCGGGATCGGCGCCGGTCGCCGCGTTGCCGGTCGCACCGACACCAGCGGCGGTGCCCGCCGCAATCCCGCGGCGATCGGCGGCAGCAACGAAAAGCGCCGCTACCTGTGCAAGCAGACCAATTTCGACTGGTCGCGCCGCTATGATGTGCTCGATGCCTGGCGCCACCGCGCCGAGTTCGAGACGATCCTGCGCGACGACATCGTCCAGCAGGTCGCGCTCGATCGTATCTCGATCGGCTTCCACGGCGTGGAAGCAGCGGACACCACCGATCCGGTCGCCAATCCCAATCTCGAGGACGTCAACGAGGGCTGGCTGCACAAGATCCGCACCGACGCGCCGGCGCAGGTCATCGTCGATGGCGATCTGACAGTTCATGACGACGGCACCGAGGACGACGAGCTCCTGGCGATCTACGTCAAGCCGGGCGTCACTCTCTACGATGCCGAGCTCGACAATGCCGAGACCGCGGCGGCCGATTATAGCTCGCTCGACGCTCTCGTGCTCGATGCCAAGCGGCTGATCCATGAGCGCTGGCGCGGCGACAACGATCTGGTCGTGATCGTCGGTCACGACCTGGTCGACGACAAATATTTCAATATCGCGCAGAAGACCGGCGCGACCGCGACCGAAGTCGAGGCGACCGATCGCATCCTGCGTTCGACCAAGCTGATCGGCGGACTGCCCGCGATCCGCGTCAGCGGGTTCCCGGCCAACGCGATCCTGATCACCAAGCTCTCGAACCTCTCGATCTACTGGCAGGAAGAAACCCGCCGCCGGCAGCTCAAGGACGAGCCCGAATTCGACCGGGTGGCCAACTACGAGAGCGTCAACGAGGCCTATGTCGTCGAGGAGTACCAGTGCGTGGTGCTCGTCGAGAACATCGCCATCGGTGAGAGCCCGACGCAGGGCGCCAAGCCCGCGGCATCCTGAAACTCTTGATGCAATGACCGGCGGCTTTGTCGAGCCGCCGGTCCCACCCGAAGGAACGACGGCATGAGCCTCGCAATGCGTCACAAGGCAAAGATGGCAGGTCGGCAGCGCGCCGCGAACTCGGCTGCGCTTCCCGGCAAGCGACCTGCCGCCCCTCAGCGCTCGCGCGAGGTCACCGAATACGAAAACCGTCGCGCCGAGCTGGGCGAGGATCTGCGCAGCCTCAAGGAGATCCAGTCGATCGAGGCGAAGATCGCGCGCAAGGCGGATCTCCTCCCGAAATACGACGATTGGTGTGCCGGCGTGCTCGAGGCGGCCGCAGCCGCCCAGGCGGAAGACAAGCGCATCGAGACCGACGACATCCTTGTCCAGACGATGGTCTGGGCGATCGACTGCGCGGATGCCGAGCGCGCGGTCCCCCGCGCGGCGGTGGTGATCGGCCACGGCATGGAGCTCCCCACGCGCTTCGAGCGCACCGCCGGTTGCATGATCGCCGAGGAATTCGCCGAGACCGCGATGAAAGCGCTCCAGCTCGACGAGACCAGTGTCCCGCCGCTGGCGCCCTTTCTGACGATCGAGGAGCTCACCGAAGGTGAGGACATGCCGGACCAGGTGCGCGCCAAGCTGCACCGCGCGATCGGCGAAGTCATCCTGCGCGCCGCAGATGTCGCGCCCGAGGGTGACCAGGGCCCTGCAGGCGGCAAGCGCGCCGCGATCACCGCCGCGATCGGCAAGTTCAAGCGCGCGCTGCAGCTCGACAGCAAGGCCGGCGTGAAGAAGTTGATCGAGGCCCGCGAGCGCCAGCTCCGCGATCTCGAGGCGACCGCGAACGAATGAATTCGGCCGGGTCCGCCCGGCCACACCAGCTCGCCCCGCGGCGCTCGGGGGGCGGAAGACCACAGGCCGGAGCGGGCAAGCCCCGCCCACCGCGTTCCTTGCGATCTTCCCCACCCCCCGCTTGCCGCGGGCGAGAACCAACCCGGGCGCAGCCGCGCTCGACCAGCCCGAGGTAGCGCAGAACCATCATGTCCGGCTTTGTCGCCCAGCCTCCCACCAGCCCGCCGGCACCCGATCCCGCCGATCAGGTCGCGGGCGATGCGTTCTGGCCGCCGGTCTCGATCACGCAATTCCGCGACGGCTATGTCATCGCCAGTGCGGTGACCGACACGCGCGTGCGCGATGCCCTGCGCGGCGGCATGCTGCACGTTCGCCGCGAGCTGCGCGCCTGGAAAGCGGCGCATGTCCTTGCCGGCGCGACCGAACTCGCTGCGATCGACGACGAGACGATCGACGGCGAGCCCGCTGCCGAGCTGCTCTACCGCCGCGCGGTGTGCAGCGTCGCCGCGGCCGATATCGTCGAGACCCACAACGAGGTCAGCGCCACGCTCGATGGGCGCGATCGTGCGGAAGAGCAGAAGACCGCAGCCGACGAACTGCGCCGCGCCGCGACTCATGCGGTCCGCGATATTCTCGGCGTCACTCGCACCACGGTGGAACTGATCTGATGCGGGTCACCACCATCCAGGGCGACACGCTCGATCTCGTCTGCTGGCGGGAGCTCGGCACCACCGCGGCCGGCGTCGTTGAGCAGGCGCTCGAGCTCAATCCCGGCCTGGCCGATGCCGGCGTCGTGATCGCTTCGGGCACAATCGTCACCCTTCCAGCGGTCCCCGCCCCTGCCGCCACCCCCGTCCGTGAACTCGTCCAGCTCTGGGATTGATATGATGTCTTCGAATTTCTCTTCGCACCAGACCGCCGGCGACGCGCTCGGCGCGTTGGGTAAAACCAGTCCCCCGGTCGCGGTGACCGGCGCGATGCTCGCTGGCCTCTCGCTCGAGACCTGGGTCGCGATCGCCACGCTCAGTTACATCGCCCTGCAGGCCGCCTACCTCCTGTGGAAGTGGGCCCGCGAGCTCGCCGCAAAGAAGGCCGGCCCCGATGCCTGATCCGAAACTTTCCCCGGGTACCGGCGCCAAGGCTGCCGGCGGACTCGTCGCAGCGATCGCCGCGATCGTGCTGGCCGTCGTCTGCGTCGAGGGCGGCTATGTCGACAACCCGAACGATCCGGGCGGCAAGACCAACCACGGCGTCACCGAGAAGGTGGCGCGCCAGCACGGCTACACCGGCTCCATGCGCAATCTCCCCGTCGAGACGGCGATCGAGATCTACGGCACAGACTATGTCTTGGCCCCGGGCTTCGATCGGATCGTGCAGAGTAGCGTCGCGCTGGGCGAGGAGCTGGTCGACCAGGGCGTGAACTTCGGACCGCATCGCCCCAGCTGCTGGCTGCAGGGCGCGCTAAATGCGCTCAACCGGCAAGGCCGCGACTATCGCGATCTGGCGGTGGACTGCCGTGTCGGACCGGCCACCGCGGCCGCATACGATGCGTTGGCCCGCAAGCGCGGTGCGCGCAAGGCCTGCGAGCTGGTGATCAAGCTGATGGATGCCCAGCAGGGCAACGAATATCTGCGCATGGCAGATCGCAACGCGAAGCTCGAGACCTTCGTCCCGGGCTGGATCGATCACCGGCTCGGCAATGTGCAGGCCGCGCGCTGCAGTGAAGGCGGGGTGCGGAGATGAAGGAGCTCGGCCTCCTGCTCGCATCGGCACTGCTCATGGCCTGCGGCTTCGTCGCCTCGTGGGGGGCGCAGGATCTGCGCTACGCCGACCGGCGCATCGCGTTCACGGTGATCGCCGCGGACAATTCCGAACTGCGCAAGACCGCGAAGACGCTGCGCAGCCGCTGCCCAGTCCGGCCGCGCCTGCAGGCCAGCATCCCCTTCGCTCCTGGAGAACCGATCTGATGCTGCTCGATCCCGCCTCCCGCCTGGGCGCCCGGTATGCGTTCAAGGGGATCTGGCTCGCCGCGATCGCGGCGGTCGGTATCGCCCTGCTCGCTTTCGGTCTGGTTCAGACCGCCCGCATCGAGGGCATGAAGATCTGGCCTGTCGAGATCGAGGGCTGGAAGCCGAAGGCCGAGCGACTGCAGGCAGAGCTCGACCGCGTGCCGGCTGTCCAGGAGGACGCCCGCGCCCGCGCCGCGGCGGCGAAAGCCGCTACCGAAAATACCTATCGCGCCATCGCCCAGGAGATCGACGATCATGCCGAAGACGAAACGCGCCGCGAGCTGGCTGCTGCCGATCGCTATGTTGCTGCTCACCGCCTGCGGACCGAAGCAGATCCGGATCGAGGCGGCCGAGCCGCTGCCGGCGCCGGAGATCGAAGCTCCGGAGACGGTCAAGCGACCGGTCGAACGCCCCAGCTGGATGACGCCGGTAGCGCTGACAGTTTCGCTGCCGACCCCGGTTCTCTTGACGGTCTGGTCGCGGTCTCTGCCCAGGACGTGAGGATCTGCACGATCAACACCCTGCAGGCCGAGGCGGCGCAGCGTTGGGCGATCGGCCTAGAAGCGGCAAGCAGAGATCAGGTCGCCGCCGTTCCTATCCCTCGAGCAGCGAAGCGGTAGGGCCACCAAAATGCGCAAGCACGATTCCTTCCGCACCGCAATTACCGCCGCCTTTCCCGAGCTAGTACGCAACCCGCAAGCACTGGCCGTGTTCATCGACCGCGGTCGGATCGCCGCGCGCGCCGGGCCTGCGGGTGCCGACAAGGCCACCGGCTTCGAGTGGCGCTATACGCTCAACGCGGTGTTGATCGATTTCATCGGCGACACGAACAAGCTTGCGGTCGCGGTCCTCGACTGGAT
>JAHJWA010000353.1 GCA_018828205.1 Alphaproteobacteria bacterium | reverse complement strand
CGGCGGCCTTTCTGGCGGACAAGCCGCTGTTCCGCGACGGCGCCTCGGCGCTGCTCGACTTTATCGGCGATTCGCCGCTGGTGGCGCATAATGCCGGATTCGACTTCGGCTTTCTCAACGCCGAGCTGGGTCTGTGCGGGCGCGAGTCGGTCTGCCTCACCCGGATGATCGACACGGTCTCGCTGGCCAAGAAACGCCATCCCGGTGCCAAGCTGTCGCTCGATGCGCTGTGTTCGCGCTACGGGATCGATCGCAGCCACCGCGTCAAGCACGGCGCGCTGCTCGATGCCGAATTGCTCGCGCAGGTCTATGTCGAGCTCAAGGGCGGACGGCAGATCGGTCTGGCGCTCGCCGCCGAGGTCGAGGCACGCGCCAATCCCGAGCTGACCGAGGCGCGCGTGCGCCGCGCGCCGACCGGCGAATACCGTGCCCCGCGCCCGCATTCGGCCTCGGTCGAGGAACTGGCACGCCACGCAGCCTTTGTGTCACAGATGCAGCAGCCGCTCTGGCAGCGTTAGTCGGGCCGGGACGAAGCATTCCGGCGGACGAGGCCGGATCGGGATCTGCACGGACGATTGAGGAGAATGATTGCTATGGATATCCGCGTCTCTGGGCACCAGATCGACACCGGCAGCGCGCTGCAGGACTATGTCACCGACCGCCTCAACGGCATGGTCGAGAAATATTTCAGCCGCGCGCATTCGGCCAATGTCACCTTCGGCAAGGCCGCCGGCGGTGCCTTCAGCAGCGATATCATCACCCATGTGAACAAGGGTCTGATCCTCAAGGCGCATGCCGAGGCGCACGATGTCCACCAGTCCTTCGATCAGGCTGCGGGCAAGATGGAAAAGCAGCTGCGCCGCTACAAGCGCCGGGTGCAGGACCACCACGCGCAGTCGGTGCCTGCGGAAATGGAAGAGCAGGCCGGCTACACGATCTTCGCCGGTTCGCAGAGCGAGGAAGAGACCGAGCAGGAGGATTCGCCCGCAGTCGTCGCCGAAACCACCGCGGATATCCCCGAGGCCAGCGTCGCCGATGCGGTGATGATGCTCGACCTGCGCGACACGGGGGCATTGTTCTTCAAGAACGCCGCCAGCGGGCGCCACAACATGGTCTATCGCCGCCGCGACGGGACGATCGGCTGGGTCGAGCCGCGCTGAACCGCTCGCCAATTGCGAAGAGAATGAAGGCAGGTTTTCGATGAGCGGCGCCGATACGCATTACCGCGCTCTGGAGCGGTTGTACGGCTCGGCGCCGATCAACGCCAAATTCGCCTCGTCGCTCGAGATTCTGGCCGAGGGCAGCGCGCGGATAAGTTTCGACGTGACCGAAGAGAGCTATCATGCGGCAGGCGCGGCGCATGGGACGATCTACTTCAAAATGCTCGACGATGCCGCCTTCTACGCGGCGAACACGCTGGCCACCGATCGCTTCCTTTTGACCACCTCCTTCAACCTCCACTTCACCAAGCCGGTGCGCGCCGGCCGGGTCGTGGCCGAAGGGCGCTGGATCAGCGGCAGGCGGCGGGTGCTGGTGGCGGAAGCGCGGCTGGTCGATGGCGAGGGCGAGGAGATCGGGCGCGGCACGGGCACCTTCATGCGCTCGCGAATCGCGCTCTCCAGCCTGCCCGGCTATTCCTCCGCCGGCGGCTGAGCGATGGGTTCGCGGCTCCCGGCGCATCTCGAGGTCTCGGGAATCATGCGACTCGCGCAGGCAGAGGGGGGATTCGCGACCGTTATTTCGCATGGCGAGAAAGACGCCGGAACCATCCTGCTGTTAACCCTGCAACGCGGCGGAAATGCGCGGTTGTGGGAACGCATGCCGCAGCTCGACGGGGCGCGGAACTTCGAAGTAACTGCTTCCGAAGACATTGAAAACCCAAGTAAAATTCAAGACTATATTGCTCGCAGAAGCGCTCAGGACCGCGATTGCTGGATCCTGGAGCTGGATATCGACGAGGCAGACCGCTTCGTCGCATCGCTCTCCGGTTAACTTGACATGATTACAAATGATACTATTTGCCCGGCCACTTCGTGAGCGCAGGCGGCTGGTGCGGCAATAGGGTCGATCGGCAAGCGCGTAGACGGGGGATG
>JAHJWA010000352.1 GCA_018828205.1 Alphaproteobacteria bacterium | reverse complement strand
CTGCTGACGACGCTCGAGGATTTCTCGGTCGATCAGGCTTCGGAGATCATGGAGGTCGAACCCAACGAGATCGAGAAGCTCGTGCAGGAAGCGGTCGCCGAGATCGATCGCGAAACCTCGACCAGCGTGCTGATCATCGAGGACGAGCCGCTGATCTCGATGCAGCTCGAGGATCTGGTCAAATCGCTGGGTCACGATATTTGCGGAACCGCCGCCACCCGCACGCAGGCGCAGGAAGTCGTCGCCGAGAAGACCCCCGGCCTGGTCCTCGCCGACATCCAGCTTGCCGATGGCTCCTCGGGTCTCGATGCGGTGGACGATATCCTGGCGATCGACACCGTACCGGTGATCTTCATCACCGCCTATCCCGAACGCCTGCTGACCGGCGACCGGCCCGAGCCCACCTATCTGGTCACCAAGCCGTTCCAGGAACAGACGGTGCGGGCGGCGATCAGCCAGGCGCTGTTCTTCGGCTCCAGCCGCCCGATCGGCTGACCGAACCTGCCCCGATGTCGAAAAATGGCGGTTCCGCGGGGCCGCCATTTTTTTGGCGTTGGGCGCTCCCGGTTCGGTCGTGCCGAACTGGTTTCAGCCTCCATTCCTCATCCTACGCAATTGTGCGTGAGGCGCGATGGACCCCGAACCAGGTTCAGGGCGACCAATTTGGCTGGTGTGCGTCGTCAGCCGCTGTGGCTCGTCACCGACGAAGCGGCCTTCACCCCGTCACCCCTCTTGCAGCGCCTTGCGCTTGGCGCGGATCTCGAAAGCGCTGCGTTCGCGCACGGGCACCAGGAGGGTACAACGCACGCCTTCCGGCGCGAAGTCGAGTTCGACCGGGTGGCGCAGTTCGTGCGCGACGATCTTCTCGATCAGATCGGTGCCGAAGCCGCGGTGGCGCTGCTGCGGGACCGGGGGACCGCCGCTCTCGACCCAGTGCAGCCGCGCAAGATTGTCGGCTGCCAATTCCCAGGTGACCGAAACCAACCCGCCCTCGGTGCTGAGCGATCCGTATTTGGAGGCGTTGGTGGCCAGCTCGTGCAGCGCAAGACCGAGCGACAGCGCGTCATTGGGCGCCAATTCCACCGTCGGCCCCCCGCAGACCACCCGATGCGACTCGTCATGCGCGTAGGGCGCCAGTTCGGCACCGACCACAGCCGCGATCGGGGTGGTGCCCCATTCGGACTGGGTCAGCAAATCATGCGTGGCCGACAGCGCGCGGATGCGGCCATCGAGCCCATCGGCGAAATCCTCGACATTATGGGCGCGGCGCCGCGTCAGCGCCACGATCGACAGGACGTTGGCGAGCGTGTTCTTGACCCGGTGGTTGAGCTCGCGGGTGAGCGAGTTGCGGATCGAGTTCTGTTCGGCGAACCAGTTGAGCGAGCGCTGGTCCTCCAGCGCCTGCTGGGTCAGCAGCCGGGTAACGATCATCAGCAGGCTGGCCACCGCAAGGCCGAACAGCAGCGTGATCAGCGACATGGCGGAGAGCACTCCGCTCCCCGCGGCCTGGATCACCAGCGTCATGTCGCGATTGGCGACCCGGACCGTCTGCTGCAGCGCCTCGCCGCTGACCGCTTCGCCTTCGAGCCTGCCCAGCAGATTGTTCTCGTCGGCTTCGCCATCGTAAAGCCGCACGCCCAGTCCGTTGCGATCGACCAGTTCCGCTGCCGAGACGAGGAAATCCTGCGCGTTGAACGGGCTCATGATGAAGCCCTTGAGCGCGCGCTCACCGGCGCCGGCGTCGAACACCGGCATGAAGATAAGGAAACCCGGCGAGGAGCCCTCACCTTCCTGGACCAGCACGACCCGGCCGCTGGCGGTGGGGCGCATGGTGCGCTCCGCCTCCGCCATCGCAGCACGCCGGACCGGGTCGGAATACATGTCGAAGCCGATCGCGCGGCGGTTGCGGGCGGTATCGGGCTGGAGCAGCGCAATGGGGACGAGCGTGTCGCGCGGCTCGTCCTCGAGCGTGGGCCGCACTTGCATTTCGGCGACGCGGTAGCGGCCAAGGTCGCTTTCGAATTCGTCGACTTCGCTCGCATCGAGCACCGGCGCCCAGCCATAGCCTTCGGCCCCGCGGTAATCCGCATCGAGCCTGAGCTCCGCGACGAAACGACCGAAAGTGGCCATGTCGACGCGGCCGACGGTGGAAAACAGTGCCGCGCCGGCGCGCAGATAGGAGGCGTTGACCGAGGCGCGCCGCTCCAGCGCCGAGGCCATCGCGATCCCGGTACGGTTCATCATCACCTGCTCGCGCTGCTCTTCGCCGCGCTCGATCGCGAACACGCTGAGGCAGGTCACCGCGATGACGAGCAGGAAGATCGCCAGCGGGATCGCCCGCGGATAGGTGACGAGCCAGCGTCGCGGACCGGAATTGAGCATGCTGGCCTTCTGAGACAGGATTTCGTCCCCCGAGAGTTGATTGCTTGGCCGGAACGGCTGTAGGAAGCGCCCGCCATATGCAGCCGGTCTGTGTGTGGGAACCAAATTCATGCGGCTTCGTTCCCTGCTAACCCATGGGATCGAACAAACCGCGTTACGTCGCAGGACGCGGTTTGTGATAAGGACGTGCCAAATCGATTATGACTTCGGATAGAAATGACCTCGACGATCGCGGTTCCGGCGAGCCGCGCAATCGCGAAGCGGGCCAGTCGAACAAGCCGCAATGGGCCAACGGGCTGCGACAATTGTACGATTCCGTCGTCGAAGAAGACATCCCGGATCAGTTCAAGGATCTGCTCTCTAAGCTGGACGCAAAGGACTGATGGGGGCGGAAAAGCGGACGGCCAGCGAAAAGGCCGCATTCAAGCGCGAACTGACCGACGTGGTCCCGCACCTGCGCGCCTTCGCGCGCGGGCTGTGCGGCCGTGCCGACATGGCCGACGATCTCGTCCAGGAAGCGCTGCTCAAGGCGTGGGCTGCACAGGAACGCTTCGAACCGGGCACCTCGATGCGTGCCTGGACCTTCGTCATCCTGCGCAACGCCTATCTCACCGACATGCGCCGCAACCGCTTCCGCGGCGAGTATGACGAGAATGTCGCCGAACGGATCCTCACCGCGCCCGCGGGCCAGGAAGAGCCGATCCATCTGTCCGACATGCACCGTGCCTTGCTGACGCTGCCACCCGAACGCCGCGAGGCGCTGCTGCTCGTGGGGGCCGGCGGCTTTTCCTACGAAGAGGCTGCGAATATCTGCGGCTGCGCGGTGGGTACGATCAAGAGCCGGGTGGGCCGGGCTCGCGCCGCTCTCAACGCGATGCTTGCCGATGGCGACATTCCGCGCCGTTCCACCAGCGACGACACCGCGCATCGCGCGATCCTCGAGGAACTGGACGATGTTGCTGCGGGCAACGGCGTCGCGTCACGCAGCTGACCGGGTCGCGCAACTGATGCCGGCTCTTGCAGGCTCGCGCCATGCCGCGCATCCTGCGCCGGCATGACCACGCCCGATCCCGAGCCGCAGGACGACAGCGCGCTGGCGCGTTCGGGGCGGCGGCTTGCCTTTGCCGAGCAGGAATTGCGCCTGATTTCCGCGTTGGTGCTGCTGATCGGACTCGGCCTGTTCCTCGCCCTGCCCTTCGTTCTGTCGATCGGTTCGGTGGTCTTCCTGCCGCTGACCGCGGCGGTGG
>JAHJWA010000351.1 GCA_018828205.1 Alphaproteobacteria bacterium | reverse complement strand
GGGCGCAGTCGTTGATACGCTGGGCGGAACGCCGGGGCGGGAGAACGTCTGGAACAGCGACCGCCGCCTTGCCGACATCTGGGCGAACAACCAGCGCCAGAACACGGGCGTCCTATCCTACGATCAAACCAATCATCCTGGTGTTAGCACTGGTGCGGAAATCACCGGGGCGCTTACGTCCGGCTTTGCCATTCCCTTCGGCGCGGGCGCTCGCACTGTCCCACAGCTTGCCAAGGTAGGGGCTGCATGGGGCGGCACCGGGGCATTCCTGAGCACTGATGGCTCGGTAGTTGATCGGGCGAAGAATGTGCCGCTAGGCGCGACGGTCGGGGCGATTGCCGATCCATTGCTTGGCAAGGCCCTGCAAGCCGCCGCGCCTGTCGTGGGGCGGGCGTGGCGTGGGCTTCGTGGCGAAGGCGGGGCCGCTCCGCAGGGCGCCACCAGCCGCTCCGCGGAACAATACGCGCGCGAGGGGGGAGAATGGCCGGGGACGCCGCTCGAAGGCGAAGCTCTGGAACGTGCCACGGCTGGCACAATGGCGATGGATGCTGAGGCTTCCCCCTCGGTGTCGCTCGATGGGCCGCGCCAGCCCGATTATCTCGATACGGGGGCGCAAGGTCCGCGTCGTCTGCTCGACCCTGCCACTGAGGCGGAACGGTTGGCTGCAGCGCAAAACATCCAGCCGCGCGATGTGCTGCCTATGCCGGGCAATCTGGTCGAAGGGCCGCAGGAGGCTGCGGAAATCGCTGCTGGCCGGTTTGCGCCTGCCACAGTTCCGAATGAGCGCACGGTGCTGAACAAGCGCACCGTGACCAATTACATGGGGGTCGAGGTGCCGAAGGTCGGGCCGGTCGATATGGTGGGCTGGCTTCGCACTCAGGGTGGCTTGCGCGAAGAGGGCGGCGAGCTTTCCACCATCGGGATCGACAACAACGCTGCGCGCAAGGGGCTCGATCATATCGGGCAGGAAATGCGGTTCGGGCCGATCCTGAACAATGATCGCGGGATGACGCTGGATGATGCTGCGCTAGCGTCGTGGGAAGCGGGTTATTTCCCCGAGTTGCCGGACCGTCCGGACGTGAACACGTTTCTGGATGCGCTGGCGGAAACCTACAACGGCGGCGCTGGCCGGCGCTTTCGTCCGGAAGATGCTCCGGAGATTGACGCTTACGAGGCTACGCAGGCGGAACGCTTCGATCTTGAGCAACAGCAGATTGCGGAAGGTGGTCCGATCTGGGCGGATCGCTCGACACCGGGCGATAGCGCCGAACCCTTTGCACCGCCGCAAGCCTATGAGGAATGGCCGTCCGAAGCGATTGGCCGCGTGGGCAATGTCGATGTTTCCAAGCTCGACACGCCGCAGGACATTCGCCGGGCGCTGAAATCATCCCGCGATGCTGTGGGCGGTTTCGACGCCGCAACCCGTGGGCGGATCACCCAGGCAGAAACGGAACGGCTGGCGTCCGAATTGAACATGACGCCGGAATCGCTGCTGAGCCGCCGTAAGGGGCAGGCGTTCAACGCTGAGGAAGCCTTGGCTGCGCGGCAGATGCTCGCGAAGTCGGGCAATGAGTTGGTGAACGCAGCGCGTCGCATCCAGCAGCTCGATGATCCCGGCGACGAAGCGCTGGCTGCGTTCCGGCAGACATGGATGCGCCACGTCGCCATCCAGGAGCAAGTCTCGGGGATGACTGCCGAAGCCGGTCGGGCACTGGCCCAATTCCGGCAGGCTGCGTCCAGCCGCGCAATCCGTGGTGATGTTCTCTCCGCACTCGCTCGCTCTGGTGGTGGCCGCGATGGGCTGAAGGACGCGGCAGATGTTCTGCTGGAAACTGTCGAGATGGGGCCCGGCAAGTTCAACGCGCTTGCTCGGGAAGCGATGAAGCCAAAATGGCGGAACAAAGTCAGCGAGTTCTACATCAATTTCCTCCTGTCCAATCCGCCCACCCACATCGTCAACATGGCGTCGAACACCGCCACCTCGATGTTACAGATCCCCGAATATGCCGCGGCTTCGGCAGTGGGAGGGGTCCGCAGGTTTCTCGCCGGCGAGAATGCCAAGCCGCGGATCCTCGCCTCGGAGGTCGGCGCTCGTGCATTCGGGCTGGTCCAAGGGACGAAAGAAGGGGCGCACCTATTTGCCAAGGCGCTGCGGTCGGGTGAGCCTGACGACTTCGTTTCCAAGGTGGAAGGCGACGAGTTCAAGGCCATCGACGGCTTGAAGGGCGAGGTGATCCGATTCCCAACTCGCCTGCTCACTGCGGAGGATCAGTTCTTCAAGGGCGTTGCCCGACGCATGGCGGTGAACGGTTTGGCTGCTCGCAAGGCTGCACGCGAGGGATTGAAGGGTGAAGCTCTCGACCAGCGCATTGCTGAGCTCTCGGCTAATCCGACGGATGAGATTGTTCGGCAGGCGCAGGAATACGGCTTGGAGCTGACTTTCCAGAACCGCACGGGCGAGATTGGCCAGTCGGTGTCGCGCATTACCAATAGCAGCCTGCTCGCAAAGATCGTGGTCCCGTTCGTGCGGACCCCGATCAACCTGATGAAGTTTGCCGCGCAGCGCTCGCCGGTCGCGCCTTTCATGAAGGATTGGAGGGCCGAGGTCAGGGCCGGTGGCGAACGCCGTGATCTTGCCATCGCCAAGGCGTTGCTCGGCACCGGGTTCGCAACGGTCATGTATCAGGCTGCGTTGGAGGGGCACGTCACAGGTGCGGTGCCGTCCGATCCCCAAAAGGCACGGTTGCTCTATGCGGACGGCTGGCAGCCTTACTCGATCAAGGTCGGCGATCGATACATCAGCTATTCGCGGATGGACCCGCTCTCGACGACCATTGGCGTTGCTGCTGATATGGCGACTCTCCCTGAGGGCCTGAGCGACCGTCAACGAGAGAACCAGGCTACCATGTTCGTTGCCTCGATCATGGGGAACCTCGCGAGCAAGACGTGGCTGTCCGGTGCGTCCGCATTCACGGAGGCGCTGTCGGATCCCGCACGCTCTGCTGGTAACTGGCTCGAGCGCACCGTCAGCTCCTTCGCGGTGCCTGCCGGCGTCGCTGGGGTGGCCCGCGCGATCGATCCCGTCTCGCGTCAGCGCGATGGAGTGATGGATGCTATTCAGGCGCGGGTGCCGGGGCTCACGGACAATCTAATGGCCCGCCGCGATATCTTCGGCGAGGTGATCGAGAACGACAGCTTCGGCCCGGATTTCCTATCCCCGTTCTGGCAGTCCCGCGAAAAGAGCGACCCTGTCGTGGCGGAATTGCTGCGCATCGAAAAAGGCGTGTCGGCACCGGGCAAGCAGTTCTCCGAAGATGGCGAGAAGATCGATTACACGCCGGAGCAATACGACCGCTATCACGAGATCGCGGGGCGGCTGACTTACAATGGGCTGCTCTCGCTGATCGGCTCAGATCGATATGGCCAGATGTCGGATGATGCCCGGCGCAAGGCTGCGACGAAGGCAATCCGGGACGCGCGGAAGTCGGCGCGCACTGTGCTGGCCGACCCTGACTATCCCCTGCCAGCAAAGGGCGCCGAGGCTGCGGTGGCGGATAGCGGCTCTGATTGGCCGGGCGAACCGCGGGGGAGCAACGATCAGCCTGCGCCTGCAGCGGAACAATGGCCGGGCGAGCCGATGGCGCAGCGCGACGTGATGGGCAGTCTGCAAAGGGCCATACCAGGGGTCAACATCACCTCGGGCTATCGCAGCGCGGAGCATCAGGCGGACATGCGCAGGCGGGGTTACAAGCCAGCCGCGAACAGCCGGCACCTCGACGGGTCCGCGCTGGATCTGACTCCGCCGCCGGGCAAGTCGATGGGCTGGCTCGCTGCGCAGGTTAGGCGTGTGGAGCCGGAAGCCTCGATCTTGAACGAAGGCGATCACCTGCATGTGGTGTTCAAGGATTGGTATGCCGCCCCCGCACTTGGTGGCGCGCAGCGGGCTGGACTGAGCAATCGGACAACGGTGGGCTAGATGGGGAAGCCGAAAAATAGCGGCAGAAAAACGGATGGCACGTTCGCTCCGGGCAATTCGCACGGCGGGCGCACTCCCGGTTCGCGCAATAGAACAACGGTGGCAGTCGAGGCACTGCTGGATGGCGAGCATGAGGCATTGACCCGCAAGGCCATCGCCAAGGCACTTGAAGGCGACACTACTGCCCTGCGGCTGTGCCTCGACCGGATAGCGCCACCTCGCAAAGACAACCCTGTCAGCTTCACCCTGCCGAAAATCGAAAGCGCGGCGGACGCGGTTTCCGCTTCGTCTGCGCTGCTGGTTGCGGTGGCCGCTGGTGAGGTCACACCGGACGAAGCGGGGCGCGTGATGGCCCTGCTGACTGCACACAAGAACCTTGTCGAAACTGGCGATCTGGAAACCCGGATTGCAGCACTGGAAGGCGCGAAATCATGAAGGCATTGCAACGCAGGGTCGATGCTCTGGATCGTGGCGGGCGTTACCTAACGCTAGGCGAAGTCCTCGATCATCTGGACAGGGGCGATCTGCCGGAAGGCCGGGCGGTCAATCCCGTCTTGAAAGCCTGTCTGGCGGCGTTGCCCGATGCGTAGGCTCTCACACCGGATCGGCGCGCTGGAAGCGGTGCGAGGCATTACCGATTATTCGCACCTGTCCGATGCTGATCTGAAAGCTCGGCTGGTGGCGGTCTGTGAAGGCATCGAGGCCTTGGGTGGACCAAGTGTTCCCGACTGGCGCCGACTAATCGAGCGCGAGGACTACGGGCCGCTGATTGCGGAGCCGTTGGCATGACGCGGCTCGCATCACGGTTGGCTGCACTTGAGGGCGCTGCGCCAAAACCGGGTGGGTCAATCGATCTCGACGCTGTGAGCACCGCCGATCTGGAACAACTGGAAGGCGTCTGCGCCCGCGTCGAAGCGCTGACCGCGCAGGGGATGGAGCGGTCGGCGGCCGTGGAAACCCTTTCGTCCGCCGATCTGCATTTGATCGCCCGTCTACCTCTGAAAGGAAATGCTTGATGGCTGCTATAGGATTGAAGCGTCGGCTCACAGCGCTGGAAGGTGCCGGGCTCAAGGGGTTCGTGCCCTGGGTGCGTGTCTTCCAGGATGTTGGTCAGGCCGAAGAGGAAGCGCTTGCGGCTCATGCGACGGAGCATGGCCCGTTAGCCGACCGCAGTGTCATCCTGCGAGTGGTAGTCTGATGGCCCGGCTAGCAACCCGCCTTGAGCAATTGGAGAAGTCTAGCGGCCCGCCAAGCCTTCGCCCGGTGCTGCTGATCGGTCCCGGTGATGATGAAGTGGAGGCCTTGGTAGAGTGGCAGGCGCAATATGGCCCCTGCGACGCAGAGCCCTTCTTCGTCCACCTTGTCGGGCTTTGAGGCTAGGCGGGCCCTAATGTGCCTATCGTGCCTATTGTGCCAGTGAATCCGTCGGCGTCGTGGTTATCTAGCCTTCTCCACGGGTCGTAGGGCAACCGCCTCGCTTACGTTGGATGCGGCGGTCACCCAATCTGCGACATCGTGGCAAACCCACCTTATTAGCTGGAGCGAATCCTGGAGCCGAGCTGTGGGCCCCTTGTCAAAAATCGGCTTATGGTGAGCGATCCGGTTGCGCCATTTTCGAATTATTTCGATGCGATTGTGCAGGTCCTGCCGGTCCATGGAATTCGGCAAATTGGGGAAAGCCGATTGTATTCCTTGAGCCCAAATGATGCGGTGAAAGCGCTTTGTCAGAAGGTGCTGCCAAAAGCCGAAGGACAGTTCTGAGACGAGGTGGTGACACGTCATTCCATCCCCATGCCTCCGTTTTTCGGCGGTTACTAATTCAGTGAATTCCTCCTGGCGCTTCGGCTCGAGATTGCCGACAAGTGCGCGGTTGTCGAACCATTGCTCACCGAAGCGATCAATCAGGTGGTCATGGATGGCGTTTCGAACTGAGATTTCCGCGAAATGCAGAGGCAGATAGAATGCCTCGCAAAGCGCGCAATTCCACAGATACAAACGGAATGCGTCATCGCGACTTCCCGCAGCGGCGGGAAGAAACCGATCGAGCCTGTCGTCGTGAACCGCATGCAGAATTGCGGCGAGCTGCCCCTGATCGGGTTCAATCGGTAGTTGCATGGTAAGGTTTCGAGTCTTATATGGTCAGCGTGCGCTATGGAGAGGTCCGTGCCGAAAGGCCCCCTCCCATGGACAAGATCAGAGGGCGGGCCGTTAGCGCGGCGCCGCCCTCATTTTTTGTATGCTATCGGTAAATCATCGGCTTATCGAGTCCCTTCGCCCTTCCGAAAGGAATGAGGCCCACCGCGCTAGGAGATCCCGGCGCATCTCAACGAACGTGGTGCGCTTGTAGGCTTTCACAACCTCGTCGGGCACGGCGTGGGCCATGGCTGCCTCGGCAACTGGATCGGGAATGTCCGGCACCTGCTCAGCGGCCCAGTCGCGAAACGAGCTGCGGAACCCATGTGTGTCATGAGCCAAGCCTGCATCACGCAGCACCTTGTTGAAGGTAGCGTCGGATAGCATTTTGCCGCGGCGGCTAGGGAAGATGAGGTCAGTGGGCTTCGGCTCACCGCCGGTTTCCATCCGAACCTGTTTCAATAATTCGATGGCCGCGGTGTTCAGGGTCACCTTGTGGGCTACCCTCTCCTTCATCAGCGCTTTGGGCCGATTCCAATCTCGCTTAGCTAAGTCGATCTGCTCCCAGCGGGCGCCACGGACTTCCCCGGGCCTAGCTACGGTGTAGATTTGGAATAACTGGCCCAAGCGACCCATGGTCGGTGCCTTTGATCGGAGTTCGGCGACGTAGGCCGGCACGTCTGAGTAAGGCATTGCGTCGAAGTGACCGCTTTCCGGCTGTCGAGGCAGGCCGACAGATATCGATTTAATCGGAGCCTCCGATGCGCGCCATCCTTTGCCATGGGCGAAGTTGAGAACCGTGCCGATCCGCTGTCTAACCTTTCGAGCCATATCAGGCTTGGTTGTCCAAATTGGAGCGAGGGCGGTGATGATGTCGCCCGAGGTGACCATATCGACGCGCCTGTTCCCAATGTGAGGGAAGGCGTGGGTCTCGAGCGAGCGAATGAAGGCGTCCGCACCCTTTTCTGTCCAGCCAGATTGCAGGGCCAGATGCGCAGCTTTCGCTGCATCACGGAACTTGGGCACTGTCCTGCGATCCTGATCGCGCGCTTCGACAGGATCGAGCCCAGACTTTGCCGCCTTCCTCAAGAGCGCCGCCTTCTGCCGCGCTTCGGCGAGTGTCAGCAACCTTCGCTGAAGGATCGGAACGTCACTCACGATCTCGTCGCCCGCAGATTTTGTCGATGTGTCTACGCTGCCGAGCCCAACATCGCGGCGCTTGCCATCTGCCTGAATTCGCAACACCCAAGACTTCGCACCACTCGGCTTCACGAGCAGGCACAAGCCTTCGCCGTCGCCATGCCGACCAGGCGGCGCATTTTTTACCGACATAGCGGTGAGCTTGGCCAATCGCGTTCCCCTCTTCGTTCCCACACATTGACGCGGTAGCTATCGAACGTCAACGAACAAAGGCGAAACGTGGCCCCCAGAACCAAACGGAAACAAGGGCAGAAAACGGCCACGGGCGAACAACCACGAACAATTAGTTAGATTCCTCACGGGGCATCCAATTTACCGCAGCGCGGGCCAGGACGGTCCGGACGTCGGGACTGCATGCTGGCTGCTGGTCGGTACCGGATGCGGTCAGCCGACGTACCAGAAGGGCGCGTTGCGATCGCCGGCGCGCGACAATTTGCACAACAGCTCGTCATCGCACCACATTTCGGCGTGCGATGCCTCGACAATTCTGGCGGTCAATTCCAGGGCGGTGCCCACCTCCTGCGCTTGGAACTCCACGATTTCGGGCTCCGGGCTGGACCGCCCTTCGGTGATGATCTTGAATCGGCGCATGGATCGTGCCCCCTGAAGGTTTCCGGCGCAGCATTGCCCAAGCTTTTGGCGCTCGCGACAACATTTGCAACAAACGACCGAATGTTAGATTCGGTGGGGGTTTTGGGCGCGCGAGCCAGACCGGGGCGCGCAAAATAAATTCATGTCAATCATGGTGCCGCACCGCCTCGCGACCGTTTTGAGACTGTACGCGGAGGGTTCGCCCTTCGCTTTTTCGTCATGAACAGTCCGAAAGTGCCGATCCATGTCCAGCTCCCAGAAGCCGATTGCGGCTTTCCTCCGCGACCTCCACCCGGGTGAAAGTGATTCTGCGCGCGGAGGCGCGTTCGCTGCGGGGACCGCGCGATGACCGTCGCGGTGATGAGCGTGCCCGAGACGCGCGAAATCGAGATGCGCGAGCGCTTCGAGGCCTTTATCGAGCGCAGCGAGTATCCTTGCGTCGGTGCCAAATCCACTCTGGCGCGCGGAACCCTGAAGACGCTCTTCGCCAAGGACATGCGCAGCGGCTGGGACGATCTGCGCATCCACGATGCCCTGCTCGACTGGGCGGAGCGCTATCGCGACGACCGCAGCTATCTGCGCAGCCTCGCGGTGATGTTCGAAGGTCCGGTCGATGCCGACGAGCATGCCTTCGAGGCGCGGCTGTGGGAGCGGCTGCAGTCGCTGGCGGACAAGGACGATTGGTTGTCGCAGCCGTATGACGCCAGCGTCAGCCCCGACCCCTCGGACCCGCATTTCTCGCTGAGTTTCGGCGGCGAGGCGTTCTTCGTCGTGGGGCTGCATCCCAATGCCTCGCGCCCGGCAAGGCGGTTTGCCTATCCGACGCTGGTGTTCAATCTGCACGATCAGTTCGAGCAACTGCGCGAGCAAGGCCGCTACGAAAGGATGCGCGAAGCCATTCTCGCGCGCGACAGCAAGCTGGCCGGCTCGATCAACCCGATGCTTGCCCGCCACGGCGAAACCAGCGAAGCGCGGCAATACAGCGGTCGCGCCGTCGCGTCCGACTGGACCTGCCCCTTCACCGACAAGCGGAGCCTGCCGAAATGAACCCGCCACGGATGACCCGAATCGAACCGCGCAGCGGTGTCGCTCTCAAGCTCGCCAAGGGCGAGACGCTCATCGTCAGCGATCCCGAAGGCGGGCAGGTCTCGGACCTCGTCTGTTACGGCGCCGACGATACCGGCGAGGTCGTCTCGAATGGCCGGACCTTCGATTACGAGGAGAGCATCGCGCTGACCACGGGCAGCAGGCTGTGGTCGAACCGCTCTCGCGTGATGCTCGAGATCGTCGAGGATACGGTGGGCACGCACGACTTCCTGCTCACCCCCTGCAGCGTCGATACCTTCAAGCATTTCTATCCCGACAAGCCCGAGCACCGCGGCTGTTTCGGCAATCTGGAGGCGGCGCTCGCACCCTATGGCATCGGACCCGATGCGATCCCCACCGCCTTCAACCTGTTCATGAATGTCCCGGTGGATGGCCGATCGGGTGTGCTCGAGGTCAAGCCGCCGCTGAGCAAGGCCGGCGACCGGATCGCGCTGCGCGCGGAGATGGATCTGATCGTCGGGCTGACCGCCTGTTCGGCCTATGCCTCCAACGGCGGCAGCTTCAAGCCGATCGATTACGCCGTCCTGCCGGCCTGAGCGAGCGCCTGACCCCGCGCCCAGCTAGCGCCAGTCGTCCTGCAGCTTGAGCGCACCGCGCCCGTAGAGATAGCTGCCATCGAAGCGGGCATAGCGTTTGAGCGCTTCCCAATCGTCGGTGTAGAGATCGCCGCGGCGGATCTCGCCGATTCCCATATCGCGCAATTTGCCCACCGCACGATTGGCATGAATGGCGCTGACGCCGCACATGTCCGCCAGATCGAGCTGGGTGAAGGGGGTCCGCAGCGCGCGCGGAATCGGGCGCCCGATCAGATCGAGCCTCTCGTGGAGCTCGGCGTAGAGATGCGCGATCCGCCGCGGCGCATCGAGCTGCTCGAGGGTCTGGATCCATTTGCGGTGGATCGCCGCATCGAGGAGCGTCGCGAACCACATCGCGCGCGCGATACCCGGGCGCTCGGCCATCACCCTCTGCAAGCTTTTATGCGGAACGCTGCCGAGCCGGACCGATCCGGCGCTGACCAGCGTGTGGTCGAGGCGGCCGAGCGCGAAGCCGTGCAGATCGATGAAATCGCCCGGGACGTGGATCCCGACGATGAAGCGGCGCTTGTCGGTCTCGATGGTGCGGAACACGAAGCCTTCGATCAGCAGCTGGCTCTTCTCGGTGGGTACGCCGCTTTCGACCAGCCGGACGCCATCGCCATGCTCGTCGACGCTGTCGATCAGATTTTCAATGTAAGTCAGGTCGCCTTGGCTGAGATGCTCTCGCAGGCGTCCGGCGAGAAACTCTCCGGTGAGGGGAAACATCATTCGGTCGGTCACTTTCTACCCACCCCCGGGTCGGCGTGCGATTACGCGGCGGATCGCACCCCGGTCCATTGACGAATGTTAGCTTTGCGATATTTTTCAGCCGAAATTCAGCAATCGCTCATCGTCTTCGCCTGCGATCAGGGCCGCTGCGGTGCTCTCGCGCACCGCGCGCAAGGGATGCGATACAAGCGGCTCGAAGCGCCCGACCGCTCCGCCATCGCCATAACCCCAGCGCGCCAGCCGTGCGGCGACCGCCCGGGCGGGGTTCCCCTCGATCGTATAATCGGCATTGCCGTTGCGCAGCTCGATTTGCGGCGGATGCGGCGGGAGGTCGAGAAAGGCCGAAAGCCCGGCCAGCGTAGCATGGGGCGCGGCGATCAGATCCTCGTAGCGCAGCAGCGTGATCGCATGCAGGTAGCGCGCGTCCTCCGCGGCCTGTTCATAGGCCGACAGCGCGTAGTCTGTCAGCTCCGCCTCGGGCCGGTCGACCCATTTGCGCATCGCGCAAGCCAGCACTTGGGGGTGCCGCAGGATCACCACGAACTGGCTCATCGGGAAGAGCTGCTGGTAAAGCCGCATCCGGGTGAGGTTGACGGGCGATTTCTCGAGCCACCATGGGCTGGCGGGATCGAACCAGGGCGCCCAACCGGCCAGCATCCGCTCGCGCGTGGCCAGCGTGTCGAAGCGGCAGCCCTCGATATGGTGCTGAGCAGGGTCGGTGGCATAATGGCCGGGGATGCCGTGGCGCGCGGTATGGGGGATGGCGCCCTGCAAATAGCAGCCCTCGTTCTCGGGCGCGGGACTGTTCGCGATCGCGCTGATCTCGGGATGCGCCGCCAGCAGCTTCGCCAGCAGGCTGGTGCCGCTGCGGTGCAGACCGGCTATGAAGACGAAGCGCGGCCCCCGCGCGGGAACCGGTCCAGGGACCGCTGCAGAGGCGGGCGCGTCCGCCGCGCTCATGCCCGTCGCTGGGAGAATTCGGCGGCCGGAGCCTCGTCGGCGTAGAGATAGCTCGGGTTGAAATCGCCGAACTCTTCCAGCCGGTCGCGATCGGACACCACCACGCGGCCGCGGCGGAAATCGGCGATCCCGGTCTTGCGCAATTCGGCGATCGCTCGGTTCACGTGGATCGCGGTGGCGCCGCACATGTCGGCCAGATCGATCTGCGTCAAAGGCGTGTCGAACCCGTCGCTCTGCGCCAGCCCGACCATCTCGAGCCGCTGCCAGATCTCGGCGAAGATATGCGCGATCCGCCGCGGCGCGGTGAGCTGTTCGAGCTTCATGATCCATTCGCGATGCATCGCGGCGTCGAGCAGGGTGGAAAACCAGAACAGCCGCGCCAGCTGCGGATCGTCGCGCATCACCTGGACGATGGCATCATGCGGGACATAGCCGACCTTCACCTGTCCGACGCAATCGATGTTGTGATCGAGCCGCTGGAGCGCGAAGCAGTGCAGATCGACGAAATCGCCGGGGACGTGGAAGCTCACCGCGTGGCGGCGGTTGTCGGCCACCAGCGTGCGCAGCATGAAGCCTTCGATCAGCATGGTCGAATGGTCCGAGGTCTGCCCGCGCGCGATCACCCGGCGCCCGTGTTCGAGCACTTCGGTCTCGGCCACCAGCGCCTCCATCCGTTCGCGTTCGGCCGCGCTCAACGCCGAGCGCACGCGCCCGGCGAGGAAGCGACCGGTTTTCGGGTATCTTGCGAACTCTTCCAGACTGCTCATCTGCGCTCCCTAACCGGCGAACGGAAGAAAAGGCAACGGCGCTGCATCAATGTTAGGATTGGCGCGCAGCGTCCGCTCGCCGGGTTCGTAAGCCTGTCGGATCACCGATTTCTCGACAGGAAACCCCGCCAGTGAAAATCGCCGTTCTCGCGCATATCAGACACGCCATTGCCGAGCCGTTCCGCGGCGGGATGGAAGCGCATTGCCACTCGCTCTGCCGGGGACTGCGCCGCGCCGGGCACGAGGTGGTCCTGTTTGCGGCGGCGGGATCGGACGACCCGCAGCTGGTAGCGATCTGCGACGCGCCCTACGAGCAGGTCCTGCCATGGGAGGTTCACCGCGGCTCCGCGGCGCTGGCCGACTATCAGCGCCGCGCCTTCGAAAAGGCGTGGGATATCATCGAAGCCGGCGATTTCGAGGTGGTGCACAACAATTCGCTGTTCCCAGAGGTGATCGGCTGGGCCGCCGAGGCGGGGCTCGCTTGCGTGACCTCGCAGCATGTCCCGCCGTTCGGGATCATGCGCGATGCGGTGAGCGCGGCGGCCTGGGCCGACCATGCGCTTTTTACCGTGACCTCGCGTCACCAGCTCACGCTGTGGGACCGCGCGGCTACGCCAAACCTGCGCGTGGTCGGCAATGGCGTGGATACCCATTACTGGCGTCCGGTGGACGGGATCGACGACTATTTCACCTGGATCGGGCGGATCGTCCCCACCAAGGGCCTCGCCGAAGCGATTGCCGCCGCCAAGCTGGCGGGGGTGAGACTGCGCATCTTCGGCCCGGTCGAGGATGTCGCCTATTTCGCCGATCGCATCGAACCGCGGCTGGGGGGCGGGATCGAATACCACGGTTTCCGCCGCAGCGACGGTTTGCGCGACCAGCTCGCCCGGTCGCGGGCTGCGGTCGTCACCCCGATGTGGGACGAACCCTTCGGACTGGTCGCGGCCGAGGCGCTGGCCTGCGGGGTCCCGGTGCTGGCCTTCGATCGCGGCGCCATGCGCGATGTGGTGGGCGACTGCGGGATCGTGGTCCCGCCCGCCGATGTCGCGGCGCTGGCGCAGGCGTTTCGCGATCACGGCCGGATCGACCGGGAAGACTGCCGCGCGCATGCGGTGGCACGGCTGTCGATCGAAGCGATGATCGCTGGCTACGAAGCCTGCTATGGGGATGCCCGCGCGGCGGTTCGCATGCCGGCGCTCGCGGCTGCGGCGCGCTCCTCCAGCCAATCGAGAACCGCCGCGCTGCTGGCGTAGGGTTGGTCGCCCTGCTGGCGGGTCATCGCGAGCTCGGCCTCGCCGGGCTCGCGCAATTTGCGCCAGCCTGCCCCATCCCGCTCGATCAGACCCATCAAGCGGAACGCGCGCAGCCAGTGCTGCATCGTCGGCTCGCCCCATTTCTCCTGGAAGACCATCGCATTGGCGAGCACGCTGTCGAGGTGATGGACCGGCGGCATGTGGTGCGGGTGATATTGGTGATAGGCCTTGGCCCCGCGCGCCCACCACAGCGGTACGCCTTTCGAGGCCAGGGTGCGGCCGAAATCGGTGTCTTCGCCGCCATAGCCGACATAGCGTTCGTCGAATCCGCCGACCTGGTCGAAACTCGCCTTCGCCAGCGCGAAATTGAGCGACCAGAAACAGCGATAGTCGCCGCATTCTCCGACCATTCCCCGCGGCGGGCCGGCGCGTTCGGAATGCTTGACCGACTGGGCTTCGAACTTCGCATAGTCGATGCCCTGCGCGGTTGCGCCCTTGGGGAGGTATCCAACCTCGCCCATCAGCACGCCGTCGTTGAGGGCGGCGGCGAGAGCATAATCGTCGATCAGCGTCGGCGAGGGAATGCAATCGACATCGAGGAAGATCAGCAGATCGCCGGATGCCCGGTCGGCGGCGGCGTTGCGCGCCCGCGCCAGCGGGATGTCCTGGGTCCCCAGCAGCACCTGGCGCGTTGGGAAGCCGGTCGCGGGCAGGTCATAGCGCTGGCCTTGCATCACCGCGATCACGAGCTCGCCCGGCGGGCGGCGGTTGTGGTTGAGCCCGCGAACGAGATTGGCGAGATGGTCGGCGCGGCCGTGTGCGAGCGTGCAGATCGAGGTCTTCATGCCACCGCCTCGAGCGCCGGTTTGCTGGCAGCGGGTGCGGCCCACAATCGCCGCGCGAGATCAGCGAGCCATTGTGCGGCCTGCGTGGCGGCGTCGGGCTCGACGATGGCCCGCTGGCGCTCGCAATCGACGAGCCTGGCGGCGGACCACAGCTGGGCCCAGGACGCGGCGTGCGAGGGCCAGTGGCGCGAGATCGCGGCCAGTCCCTCGCGGTCGAGCACCTCGGCCTTGCACAATTGCTCGTCGAAATAGCGCCATTCGGGCACCACGATCCACGGCCTGCCCGCCGCGAGCACCATGTGCACGGTGGTGTTGCCGCAGGAGGACACGATACGGTCGGCGGCAGCAATCCAGTCGCGCGGATTATCGACCCAGCCGCGATGATCGAGGTTGCCGGGAGGGGTTTCGTGCCATTCGCTGCGCACCTTGCCGATGGTGATCCATTGCGCGTCGGGCTCGGCCCGCGCGCCCAGCGTCAGCGGCGCGCTCGGCGTGCCTTCGCCGCCGCCGCCGGCGAGCACCAGCACGATCTCGGCATCCGCGGAGAGGCCCAGCCTGCGCCGCGCTTCCGCTTTCGAAAGTGGCTGCGCGCCCGCGATTCCGACACCCGAGGCATAGTGCGTCTTGCCGCGCATCCAGGACGGGCGATCGCTCTGTTCCAGCGCGGCGGAATAGGGGGCGAGCAGGCCGACCGCGCTTTCATAGACCGCCATGTGCCCGGGATCGCCGCGTTCGCCATGCTGGAGCACCGCAACATGCGGCACCGAACACAGCCGCGCCAATTGCCCGAGCTCGGCGGAGACATCGGTCACGAACAGCGCGGGCTTCGCATCGGCGAACCATTCAGCCAGCGTAGCCGTAGCCTGCGTGATCGCGGGCCAGCCGAGCGGCGCGCAATGCGTGGTGGCGGGCATGGGCAGCGCCGCCATGGCCGGCGCTTCGTCGCCCTGCGGTTCGAACAGCGACGGGATCGGTCGGAGATCGATCCGCTCGTCCAGTTCGGGGAAGATATCGGTGCGGGCGCTGAACAAAGTCACCGGTCGCGTCTCGACCAGCACATTGGCGATCGCCGCCGCCCGCTCGGCATGGCCGCGGCCCTGATGGTGGACGAAATAGCCAATCGGTGCTTCGCTTCTCATGCCGCTTCGCTCCTGTCTCTAGCTTCCGCCCGGTCGTCCGCGCGGTGGCGCGCGCGGTGCGCGATGATCCCCTCGAGCGCGCCCGCCGCGTGGCTGCGACGGGACACGTAGACATTGGCCAGCCCGGCAAGCGCCGCGACCTCGGGGGCGTGATTGCCGACCAGAATGGCGTTCTGGCACAGCGAGAGCATGTCGGCGTCGTTGCCGCTGTCGCCGGCCGCGAACACACGGTCGAGCGGGACGTCGTGATGACGCGCGACATGCGCGAGCGCGGCGCCTTTCCCCGCTTCGCGCGGAACGATGTCGAGCAGATTGCCGTGGCTGTAGATCACCCGCGCTTCGAGCGAGCGGCGCTCGAGCCTCGCCTCGATTTCGGTGACGGCAGCGGCGTCCTCGGCGAAATAGCTGCGCTTGAAGCTTCGCTGTTCGTAGCCCGCCTGCGCCGTGAGCCCGGCAATATCCTCGAGCGCGGCTGCGATCGCTCGCGGATGCCATTGATCGCCGATGGCGCGCACGAACCCTTCGTCGGGGACAAGCCGGTTCTCGGCGCGGTGATAGATCTCGGTCCCGACCGAGGTGATCCAGCTCAAGGGTTCGGGCAGGCCCCAATCGCGCACGAGCCGCCGGGCCTCCCCGATCGATCGCCCGGTGGCGACGATGAAGCCGTGGTCGGGGTGCCTCCGGAAGAAGTCGCTGAAACGGCGGGCGCCCTCGGGGCAGCCGGTGAGGGTGTTGTCGAGATCGCTGACCACCAGCGCGCGCCGCGCGATGCAATTCGCAGTGACTCGTGCAGGAGCAAGGATGCTGCGAGCCAGTTCGACGAAGCGGGCGGCGTAATCCTCCCAGGTCATCGACCGGACATTGCGCAGGCCATTGGCGGATTTCGCGTTCCAGGCATTGCGGTCCGCGATCAATTCGCGGATCGCCCGGCCGATGCCGGCGGTGTCCTCGGGATCGATCAGCGTGCCGTGACCGAGTTCGAGCACGATGTCGTGCGCACCGCCGATCTTGGTGGCCACCACGGGGAGGCCGAAGGTTGCGGCCTCGACCAGAGTCAGCCCGTAGGGCTCGACCTGCGCGGGGTTGGCGAACACCCCGCGGCTTTGCGCAGCGAGCGCGTAGAGGCCTTCGACTTCGGGGCGGCTGTGGGTCTTGGGGTAGGCGACGCAGCCATAGAGGTCGTGCCGGTCGATCGCGTCGGCCAGGGCGTTCATCACCTCGCGCTGCTCGGCCTCGCCTTCGTTGAGCGACTGGCGCTGCCCGGCCACGATCACGAGATTGCACTGGCTGCGCAGCCCGGGTTCGCCCGCGAAGGCCTCGACCAGTCCGACGAGGTTCTTCTTGTGCACCGCGCGCGCGACCGCGAGCACCATGGGTCGCTGCGGATCGCGCAGGAACGGCGCAATCAGCGCGCGCGCGGCCGCGATCTTTGCCGGCTGCGGATCCGCAGGGGCGGTGCCGGGGGTCAGGCGGTGGATGCGGTCCACGCTGGCGGATGGGTAGGAGGCGAGCTGGCGTTCGCATTCGTCGCGAGAGGAGCCGACGACCGCCGCCGCGCGGGCGATCGCGCGGTCCTCCTCCTCGATCCGCTGGCGCAAGGCCTGCGTCCGAAAGCCGCTCGCCTTGAGCTTGTCCATGGCGAGCGAATGCGCCGTATAGACGAAGGGAATCCCGAACACGCGCTGGATGCGTGCCGCGACGTCGGCGGCATCGGCGAAATGCGCATGGATCAGATCGGGGAGGCGCTCGCGGCTGCGCAGTTCCTCGATCAGTGCCGCCGTGAAAGCCTCGCGGTCGGCTCCGAGCGCTTCCTTGGCGAGATAGTCGGGGTTGCCGCTGTCGATCCGGCGAAGCACCAGCTTGGGGGCCAGCCATTCTTCGCGCCGCGCATGAACCGTGCCCAGCTCGGGCGCGTCGAACCTGCGGGTCACGATCTCGGCACAGCGCACATCGCCGCGCAGCGAGAGCGCCCGCATCTCGCCCAGAATATAGCCGATGTGACCACCGGTGTCCTCGGTGATACCATAGCGGACCGGCTCGCCACGCAAGCACCCGCCCAAGGCAAGAGACAGAATATGCACGAGAAAATCCTTCGTGGTATGCAGAAGGAGAATGGCATTTGGCGACAGGTGCCGTCAGAACAAATCTTTGTTTAGTGTGGTCTCGAGCAAGCCCATTCGGCGCGAACAAACGGCCGACGGCTGGGCGCAGAATGCGAATTCTCTTTGCCGGTGCGAGCTATCTTGCACGCTTGCCGCATCGCGGGGCTTTGCCTATCGGCACTCCATGAACGACACAACCAAGCCAGAAACCGGCAAGCATGAGCGGACAGCCCGCAATTTCTACAAGGCGGAGGAGGAGGCGCAATTCTCCAAGTCCCAGCCGCATGCCACGCCGCAGACGCAGGATCCGGCCTATGAGCTGGCTTTCCAGGACCGCGACTTCCTGCTGCGCGAGGAGCTCCGCCCGGTACGGTTCCAGCTGGAACTGCTGAAGCCCGAAATGCTGCTGGACGAGGCCGGGGTCGGCTCGATGCTGGTGATCTACGGATCGGCGCGGATCCCGCCGCCGCATTCGGTCGAAACCGCCCTGGAAGGCGCCGACGACCTGCCCGAGCCCGAACGCCGCGTGGTCAAGAACCTCGCCGCCAAGGCGAAATATTACCAGGAAGCCTACAATCTGGCGCGGCTGGCCAGCGAGAAGGCCATCGTGGAGGACGGCAAGCGCCAGTTCGTGGTCTGCTCGGGGGGCGGGCCTTCGATCATGGAGGCGGCCAACAAGGGCGCGTTCGATGCCGGCGCGGAAAGCATCGGGCTCAACATCGTCCTGCCGCACGAGCAGGCGCCCAACAGCTATGTCACCCCGCACCTCAGCTTCCAGTTCCACTATTTCGCGCTGCGCAAGATGCATTTCCTGCTGCGCGCGCGCGCGGTGGCGGTGTTTCCGGGCGGGTTCGGAACATTCGACGAATTCTTCGAATTGCTGACCCTGATCCAGACCGGCAAAATGAAGCCGATGCCGATCCTGCTGTTCGGCAAGGAGTTCTGGACGCGGGTGATCGATTTCGAGGCGCTCGCCGACGAGGGCACGATCGGCCACAAGGATCTCGAACTGTTCCGCTGGTGCGAAACCGCCGAGGAGGCCTGGGGCCACATCGCCGATTTCTACAAGATCGAGCGCTAGTCGAGCGAGCGCACGGCCTGCTGACCGAGCGGGCCGCTGCCTTCGCCGAAGCCCGGCGCTAGTTCGATCGCGCGGTAGGTGAAGGCGCGGGCCAGCTGGATCGCGTTGGTCAGCGGCTGGCCGAATGCCAGCAGCGTCGCCAGCGCCGCCGAGAGCGTGCAACCGGTGCCATGAGTGTGACGGGTGTCGATCCGCGCATGACCGAAGCTGGCAAATTTGCCAGAGGGCGAGGCGATGTAGTCGAGCACTTCCGCTCCGTCGCGGTGGCCGCCCTTGGCGAGCACCTGCACCCCGTGGCGCTTGGCCAGCGCCAGCGCCGCTTCCAGTATCGCATCCGCGGTCTGCGGCTGCTGGCCGGACAGCACCGCGAGTTCGGGCAGGTTGGGGGTCACCAGCGTGGCGATCGCGAGCAGCCGATCGAAGGCGGCGATGGTCGCGTCGCTGGCCAGTTCGGCGCCGCTGGTGGCGACCATGACCGGGTCGAAGACGATCGGTCCGGCGAAACTGTCGAGCCGCTCGGCCACCACAGTCGCGATCTCGGGCGAGCCCAGCATCCCGATCTTGATGGCATCGGCACCGATGTCCGACAGGCAAGAGTCGATCTGCGCCAGCACCAGCTCGCCCGGCAGCATCTCCACCGCCTGAACGCCGCGGGTGTTCTGCGCGGTGATCGCGGTGATCGCGGTCATGGCATAGCCACCCAGCATGGTGATGGTCTTGATATCGGCCTGAACGCCCGCGCCGCCCGAACTGTCGGAACCGGCGATCGAGAGAATGCGGACGGGCTTGCGGTCCATTTCAGGCGGGCCTGTGCTTGCGGGTGGTGCTGGGCGGATATTTGTCCTGCAGCGGCTTCGCGCGCGTCGGGCGGTCCATCAGCTCGCCGCCGCAATTGGGGCAGACATCGTCGAGTTCGTCGGCGCAGCGTGCGCAGTAGGTGCATTCGAAGCTGCAGATGAATGCGCCCGGCACCTCCGCGGGCAGGTCCGCGCCGCAGCGCTCGCAATCGGGATGCATGGCGAGCATCAGGCCGCCGCCTTCACCGCATCGCAGATGCTGTCGACCAGCCGTTCGACCTGCGCGGCATCGTCGCCTTCGGCCATCACCCGGATCACGTCCTCGGTTCCCGAAGGTCGGATCACCAGTCGCCCGCTTCCCGCGAGCTCCGCCTCTGCCGCGGCGATCGCCTGCTTCACGCCGGCCGCCTCCAGCGGCTCACCCCCGTCGTAGCGCACGTTCTTGAGCAATTGCGGGACCGGATCGAACAGGTGCAGCAGCTGGCTCGCGGGAAGGCCCGATTGCACGAGACTGGCCAGCACCCGCAGCGCCGCCACCGTGCCGTCGCCCGTGGTGGCGTGATCGAGCAGGATCATGTGACCCGACTGTTCGCCGCCGACGTTGAAACCGCCCTGCTTCATCCGCTCGAGCACATAGCGATCGCCGACCTTGGTGCGTTCCAGCGTCAGGCCGATCCCGGCGAGATAGCGCTCGAGCCCGAGGTTGGACATGACCGTCGCCACCACACCGCCGCCGCGCAGCAGTCCCGTGTCGGACATGCGGGTCGCGATCAGCGCCATGATCTGGTCGCCATCGACCGTTCGGCCCTGCTCGTCGACCACGATCAGCCGGTCGGCGTCGCCATCGAGCGCGATGCCGATATCGGCGCCGGTCTCCACCACCCTGGACTTGAGCGCATCGAGCGAGGTCGAGCCGACCCCGGCGTTGATATTGGTCCCGTCGGGGCTCACCCCCAGCGTGATGACCTCGGCGCCCAGCTCCCAGATTGCGGAGGGGGTCACCTGGTAGGCGGCGCCGTGAGCGCAATCGACCACCACCTTGAGGTCGTCGAAGCGCAGGTCGCCGCCGATCGACTGTTTGACGGCGTGGATGTAGCGCCCGCGGGCATCCTCGATCCGCCGCGCGCGGCCGATGTCGTG
>JAHJWA010000350.1 GCA_018828205.1 Alphaproteobacteria bacterium | reverse complement strand
GGTCGATCTTCGCTTCCAGCACCGGCAACGGCAGACCGCCGGTGTTCAGCACCTGCGCGTGGAAGGCCTTGATGTCGAAATCCTCGCCCAGCCGCTGCTGGGCGTCCTGGCGCAGTTCCTGGATCTTGAGCGCGCCGACCTTGTAGGCCAGCGCCTGGCTGGGGATGGCGATATAGCGCTCGACCTCGGCCACCACCTCGGTGCGGGTCATGCCCGAGTTCTCGAGCATGAAATCGATCGCCTGCTCGCGGGTCCAGCCCTTGGAATGCAGCCCGGTGTCGACGACCAGCCGCATCGCGCGCAATTGCTCGTCCTGCAAAGTGCCGTAGCGGTTCCAGGGGTCCTCGAAGAAGCCCATCTCCTCGCCCAGCGTCTCGGCATAGAGCGCCCAGCCCTCGACGAAGGCGGTGGTCCCGCCGAAGCGCATGAAGGCGGGCAGCGCCTCGTTCTCCTGCGCCAGGCTGATCTGGAAGTGGTGCCCCGGCGCGCCCTCGTGGAGATAGAGCGTGACATTGCCCGTCGTCAGCCGGCTGGGCAGATCATAGGCGTTGAAATAGAAGATCCCCGGCCGCGAGCCGTCGGGCGCCCCCGACTGGTAGGACCCGCCCGCCGAGAACTCCTCGCGGAAGGTCTCGTAGGGACGGATTTCGAGCGGCGCCGCGGGCGTTAGCGAGAACAGTTCGTCGATCCTGGCATCGACCTGCTCGCCGATGTCGTAATAGGTCTGCGTCAGCGCCTCGCGGCTTTCCGGCTTGAACTGCGGATCGGTGCGGACATAATCGAAGAATTCGTTGAGCGTGCCCTCGAAGCCGACCTCGGCCTTGATCTCTTCCATCCCGGTCTTGATCCGCGCGACCTCGCTCAGGCCCAGATTGTGCAGGTAATCGGGTTCGAGCGGCAGCGTGTTCGTGCTCTCGATCAGCTGGCGATAGAGCGCCGCGCCGCCCGTCATCTGCGCCAGCCCCACGCTGTCGCGCGCCTGGGGGAGATATTCGTCGCGCAGGAAATCGCGCATCCGCGTGTGCGCCGCATAGATGTCCTGTATGGCGGCACGATAGGCGATGATGAGCCGGACCCCTTCCACAGGGGAAATACTGTCCGGGAAGTTCTTGACCGGCATCCAGAAGGGCGATTCTTCGAGCGGCATCGCGATCTGCGTGTCGAGCTGTTCGATCACATTGCCGATCGTGAGCCTGGTTTCGAGCACGCCGGTCTCCAGCCCTTCGCGAAACAGCGCGATCGCCCGGTCGTTCAACTCGATGTAGTTTTCGTGCCGGCTGAGGTTGTTCTTGTAATCCTCGAGGGTCTTGAACGGAGCGGCGCTCTGCCCGCTGGCAAAGGTCGGGTAGAAGGTGTGGAAGCCGGAGAAATGGTTGACCGGGCGCACCTCGGTCAGCGCGAGGATCTCGTCGGTCAGACCCTTCAATGCCTGCTCCTGATTGTAGGCGAAGACGTCATAGGCGATCTGGTCGGTCTCGTTGAGCGCAGTCCGGTCGATGGCGCGCAATTGCTCCAGATTGCTTTGCGCATCGGCGCGGCTGGCCGCGTTGTATTCATCGGTCAGGAAATCGCCCAGCCGGTCGGCGTAGCGCATGTCGCCGCGGAACAGCGCGCTGAGCGGATTGAGCCTCAACTCGCGTTCGTCGGCATCGGCAAACAGCGCGAACAGCCGGTCGTGCTCGGACTGCGACGGCGCGGCAGCGGTCTGCGCCATGGGCGAACCCGGCTCGGGAACGGTCGTAGCACAGGCGGCGAGCGACAGTGCGGCACTCGCGAGCAGCGCGATGCGGAGTGTTTGCATTGGTGATTCCTCTCTCAGCTCGTCATCGCGAGGAGCCCATTCGGGCGACGCGGCGATCCATGGATTGCCGCGCCTTGCTGGCGCAAGTCTCGCGATGACGAAACCCTTGATGCGATGTCGATCGACCGGCGGCCGTGCCAATTCTGCGAAGGCTACTCGGCGATCCGCCCGCGCACCATCACCCAGTCGACAGTCTCGAGCACGGTGACATCCTCGAGCGGATTGCCGGCCACCGCGATCATGTCGGCGGAATAGCCCGGCGCGAGGCGCCCGATCTCGCCCTCCATCTGCAGCACCTGCGCCGCAACGGTGGTGGCGCTGGCGAAGGCCTCGCGGTGCGACATGCCCTGCGCCACCATCAGCGCGAATTCCTCGGCGTTGCGGCCATGGTCGAACACGCCGGCATCGGTCCCGAAGGCGATCGGGACGCCCCAGCGATAGGACTTGCCCATGAACACCTTGGCGGTTTCGGCGACCGCGCGGATCTTGTCCTCGACCACGGGGGTGTAGACGCCCTGCCCCAGCCGCTCGGTGACCCCCTGGAACGCCATCAGCGTCGGGACCAGCACGGTGCCATTGGCCTTCATCGCCTCGGCCGCAGCAGCGTCGAGATAGGTTGCGTGCTCGATGCTGTCGATGCCCGCGCGCGCCGCCGCCTCGATCCCGCGCGCGCCATGCGCATGCGCCATGACCTGCAGCCCGAGCGAATGCGCGGTGTCGGCGATGCTCGTCATCTCGGCATCGGAAAAATGCGCCTCGAGCCCGCGGCCCTGCTGGCTCAGCACCCCGCCGGTGGCGGTGATCTTAATGATGTCGGCGCCGTTCTGGCTGGCGCGGCGGACTTTCTCGGCGCATTCGACCGGCCCGGTGCAGGTGTAGCCCGAAGCGAGCACCGCATTGACCTCGGGGCGGAAGCCCGAGACGTCGCCATGCCCGCCGACGATCGCCAGCGAGGGACCCGCGGCGACGATCCGCGGCCCTTCGATCATGCCTTGCTCGGTCCCGCGCCGCAGCGCGAAACCGCTGTGCTGCGCGCTCCCCGCCTCGCGCACCGTGGTGAAACCCGCGCGCAGCGTCTTGGCGGCGTTCTTGGCACCGACCACCACGCCCCACTCCTCGGGCTCGACCGCATCCTTCCAGAAATCGCCGCCGGGATCGCCGGTCAGGTGGACGTGCAGGTCGATCAGCCCGGGCACCACGGTCATGCCTTCGAGGCGCACCGTTTCGGCGCCCGCGGGGCCGGCGTTCCAGCCGCTCTCGACGCTGACGATGCGGCCATCGGTGACGGTGATCGTGGCGGGGCCCATCGGCTCGCTGTCGGCATCGGTGATGACATTGCCGGCATGGACCACGGTGGTATCGGCCAGAACGGGCGCCGCGGCCAAGGCGATCGGCAGTGCGGCGGCCAGCGCCAGCGGATAGGTGTAACGCATCATAATTCTCCCCTTTGCGCCGCGTGATGCCTCGCCCGCTTCCTTCGCACAAGCGCCGGTTTGCCATGCCCGCCCGCCTCGCTATGAAGCGGACACCGCAATTTTCCATGATCGAGAGAGGATCGCCCGCCCATGACCCGCCGGACAATCGCCACACTGTTGCTCGCCTCGAGCGCGCTCGCCGCCACCTCGGTTTCGGCGCGCCCGATGACCGCCGAAGACGTCGCCAAGCTCGAGAACGTCGGCGCCATCGCAATCGCGCCCGATGGCGACCGGATCGCCTACACCACCGTCAGCCTGCCCGATGTCACCGAGGGCGAGGAGAACGGCGGCCCGCGCCAGCAGCTCAGACTCGCCTATGGCCCCGATAACATCCGCGATTTCCTCCCCGACGATGTCAACGTTGGCGGCGTCGCCTTCTCGCCCGATGGTCGCTGGGTCACCTTCCTGTGGACCAAGGGCGACGAGGATCGCGCGGTCTGGGGGATCCCGGTCGATGGCGGCGCACAGCAAAAGCTCGCCACGATTGAGGGCGCCGCCGTGCGCAGCTACGCCTGGAGCCCCGATGGCCAGTCGATGCATCTGGTCGCCGACCCCGCCGCGGACAAGGCCCGCGACGGCCAGAGCAAGGCCGGTTTCAACGCCATCGTCTACGAGGAAGAGGCCCGGTTCAACCGTCTGTTCCGCGTTGCCATCGGCGAGACCCCCGACGAAGAGCCGCGCGAGATCACCGTCCCGGGCTTCGTCAGCGACATCAAGATCGCTCCCGATGCGCGCTTTGCCATCATCGAGAGCGCACCCACCCCGACCGTCGACGACAGCTACACGTCCAAGCGGGTCCATATCCTCGATCTGGCCAGCGGCCGGGTGAGCAGCGTGGTCGAGACCCCGGGCAAGATCGGCGATGTCGAGATTTCGCCCGACGGGTCGCAGCTGTCGCTCATCGCCGGGGTCGACATGCACGATCCCGCCGCGACCACGCTCTACCTCGTCGATGTCGCGACGGCGCAATTTCGCCCGCTCAACGAGGGTGCCCCCGAGGCTGCGGTCGACGCCGAATGGTTGCCTGACGGGCGGCTTGCCGCAGTGATCCACAAGGGCGCGCAGTCGATGCTGCGGATCTACGATGCCGGCGGCAGCGTCGTTGCCGAACACGATGGCGAGGAACTAATCCTCACCGCGGTCGAGGCGGCGGGCAACCGGGTCGCGGTCGCGGCCAATTCTCCCGCCCACCCCAACGAGCTGTTCGTCTGGCAGGGCAACGCCTTCGAGCGCTGGACCGCGCACAATCCCTGGCTCTCCGAGATTGACATGGGCGAGCAGCGCACCGTGACCTACACCGCGCGCGACGGCCAGGCGATCGAGGGCGTGCTGATCGAGCCCGTCGGCCGCATCCCGCGCGGCGGTGCGCCGCTGATCATGAACGTCCACGGCGGCCCCGAAGCGCATGAATCGAACGGCTGGCAGACCGCCTATAGCAAGCCGGGCCAGGTCGCGGCGGGCCAGGGCTATGCGGTGTTCCTGCCCAATTACCGCGGCTCGACCGGATACGGCGTCGCCTTCGCCAAGCAGCACCAGGGCGATTACGCGGGCAAGGAGTTCGACGATATCGTCGATGCCAAGCGCCATCTGGTGGCCGAAGGCATTGCCGATGCGGACCGGGTCGGGATCACCGGGGGTTCCTACGGCGGTTTCGCCAGCGCCTGGGGCGCAACCTTCTATTCGCCCGAATATGCCGCGGCGGTGATGTTCGTCGGCATCGCCAACAACATCTCGAAATTCGGCACCACCGACATCCCCAACGAGATGTATCTGGTTCACGAGCGCAAATGGCCGTGGGAAGAATGGGACGAACTGCTCGAGCGCAGCCCGATCTTCCACGTCGACAAGGCCGAAACGCCGATCCTGATCATGCACGGCGAGGAAGACACCCGCGTGAGCCCGACGCAGAGCTATGAGCTCTATCGCAACATCAAGACCCGCAAGCCCGAAACCCCGGTGCGCCTCGTGCTCTACCCCGGCGAGGGCCATGGCAACAGCCAGGCCGCGTCGCGCTACGACTACAATCTGCGGATGATGACGTGGTTCGACACCTATCTCAAGACCGGCGACCGCAAGGCGCCAATGCCCGATCCCAGGCCCGAGCTGGCCGATGGGACGGTCGGAACCGGCTCCTCCGCCGAGGACTGATCCGGCAAACACAGTGCAATACAAAAAGGGCGGCTCATCGAGCCGCCCTTGTTTTTTGGCACCGCTGATAGCGGGTTAGAAGGTGTAGCCGATCCCCACCGCGGCGAGGAACTGATCGGCCTTGCCGCGGATGCTGGTGAAGGGAGAATCCTTGGCATCGCCGAGCATGCGCGAATAGCCGCCCAGCGCGACCAGCGCGAGACCGCCATCGGTGACATCGCCATTGAGGTCGAACGCCACCAGCGCGTTGACACCCGCGCTCTCGAAGCCGCCTTCGGCCTGGAAAGCGGGCAGGACATCGGCCGCGGGCAGCGCTGGATTGGTTGCCGGGACCGAATAATAGTAATCGGCGTAGCTGTCGTCGATATACTTGCTGCTCAGCGACAGCGAGGCGGCGATCCCGCGGCTCAGCGGGGTGAAATAGGTGATCGAGGGGCTGACCGACATGCCGTCATGAGCACCCGCGACGTCCCAGGCCGCATCGACCGAAAGAGTGAGGCTGTCGAAGGGGTTGAGCAGTTGCGGGAAGCTGACCCCGGCGCTGGGCCCGACCTCGATCGCGGTGTCGAGTTCGCCATAGGCCTCGACCACGGGATCGTTGATCGCCGAGAGCTTGACCCGGTCGCGGTTGAGCTTGACCACCGGCCCGAAGGAGAAAGACGGACCTTCCTCGGCATCGGGGATGAAATCGAGCGCGATGCCGGCTGCACGCGGGCTGATGTCGACCCCGCCCAGCGAACCCTGAACCAGCGGAAGAACGAAAGCGGTGTAATCGTCCGAACCCGAGTAGCTCGGTCCATAGGCGACCCCGACCCCGACGGTCAGGTAATCGCCGTCGAACACGGTTTGCTCGGGCAGATCGGGCGCGGCGGCGCGGACCCCGGGCTCGCCGGCATCCTGCGCGGCGAGCGGGGTGGCGACAAGCATCGTTCCAGCGACCATCAGGCCAGCAGCGAATGTTTTCATGAATTTCCTCGATTTACGATGTGACCCAACAACGGACCGCTCGCGGACACGTTCCTGCAGATTGCCCTTAGCCGCTTTGCTGCCTAGGGCAAAACCGCAATGAACGGGCGCACCCTCGATATTGCCGTGGTGGGCGGCGGACTGGCCGGCGGGCTGATCGCCCTGGCCATCCACCGCGCACAACCGCACAGCCGGATCGCGCTGATCGAGGCTGGGGGCAGTTTCGGCGGCAACCACCGCTGGAGCTGGTTCACCGGCGATCTCGATCCCGCAGGCGAAGCGTTGATGGCGCCCTTCCCGCAGACCGTATGGCCCGAGGGCAACATCGTCCGCTTTCCCGCCCACGAACGCCAGCTCGCGGGCGAATACCGCTCGCTCGCCAGCCCCGATTTCGACCGGACGCTGCGGCGACTGCTGCCGCAGCAGGCGATCATGGCCGGCACGCGGGTTGCGAACCTGTCCGAACACGGCGTCGAACTCGAGACCGGCGAGAAGCTCGCCGCGCGCAAGGTGATCGACTGCCGCGATGCGGTGCCTTCGGAGCATCTGACCGGCGGCTGGCAGGTCTTCATGGGGCGGCATCTGCGCTGCGACAGCCCGCACGGTGTGGTCCGCCCGGTGATCATGGATGCGACCGTCGAACAACCGGGCGCCTACCGCTTCGTCTATGTGCTACCGCTGGGGCCGCAGGACATCTTCGTCGAGGACACCTATTACGCCGACGAGCCTCGGCTCGATCGTGCGCTGCTGTCCGAACGGATCGCCGCCTATTGCGCCGCGCATGGCTGGACCGGCGAGACCGTGGGCGAGGAAACCGGCGTGCTCCCGGTGATCACGGGCGGCGATTTCGCCGCCTATCGCGACAGGCTGGCTGTGCCCGGGGTGGTGCTGGCGGGCGCGCGCGGCGGCTTCACCCATCCGCTGACCAGCTACACCACCCCGATCGCGGTCGCCAACGCGCTCGCGATCGCCAGCCAGGCGCATCTTGCGGGCGAGGAGCTCGCGTGCTTCGTCGATCGCCGTGCGCAGGACCATTGGCGCGCCACGCGGTTTTACCGCATGCTGGGCAAAATGCTGTTCGACGCCGCCGAGCCCGAGCGCCGCTTCAAGATCTTCGAGCGCTTCTACCGCCTCCCCGAACCGCTGATCGAGCGTTTCTACGCCGCGCGCTCGACGCGGCTCGATCAATTGCGCACGCTCACGGGCAAGCCGCCCGTGCCCATCCCCCGCGCCATTGCCGCCCTGCTTGGCAAAGGCAGGCCTCTCGTCCAAGGATAGCAGCGATGAACGCGACCCCTCCCCATATCACCGCTGCGTCCACCGAGACCGCCGCGATCGAGACACCAGCCACCGGCAAGACCGCCTGCGTGATCGGCTCGGGCTTCGGCGGGCTGGCGCTGGCGATCCGCCTGCAATCCGCCGGGGTCGCCACCACGGTGATCGAGTCGCGCGATAAGCCCGGCGGCCGCGCCTATGTGTTCGAGCGCGACGGTTTTACCTTCGACGCCGG
>JAHJWA010000349.1 GCA_018828205.1 Alphaproteobacteria bacterium | reverse complement strand
GGCGTCGCGGCGACGTTCCATTTCGGCGATATTGGCGGACATGTGCTCTCCTGAACTCTCTGGCGAATGCGCCTAGAGCGCGCGCGGGATTAGCGTCAAGAGAACTGCCTCTGTCTGCCCAGGAGCGGTCAGCCCCGTCTGAGCGCGGAGATCAGGAACTCGACATTGCCCTCAGGGCCAGTGATCGGGCTCTCGACCACGCCCTGCACCGCGAAGCCCAGCCCCTCGGCCCAGGCCTGCACCTCGCCGCAGACCCGCGCGTGCAGCGCCGCATCGCGCACCACCCCGCCCTTGCCGACCTCCTCGCGCCCGACCTCGAACTGCGGCTTGATCAGCGCCACCAGCCGGCAATGCGGCGCGGCGAGTTCCAGCGGGCGCGCGAGCACCTTGGCGAGCGCGATGAAGCTCGCATCGCAGACCACCCAGCCGCAGGGCCGGTCGATCATCGCGGCCGTCAGGATCCGCGCACTGGTCTGCTCGAGCACGGTGACGCGCGGGTCCTGGCGCAGCTTCCAGGCGAGCTGGTTGGTCCCGCTGTCGACCGCGAAGACGTGCTCCGCGCCGTGATGCAGCAGCACATCGGTGAAGCCCCCGGTCGAGCTGCCGATATCCATCGCCGCCGCGCCCGCAGGGTCGAGTTCGAAATGCTTCAGCGCATGCGCCAGCTTGATCCCGCCGCGGCTGACCCAGGGGTGATCGCGCCCGCGCACTTCCAGCGGCGCATCTTCGGGCAATTGCTGGCCCGGCTTGGCGAGCTTGGTCTCGCCCGAAAACACCAGCCCCGCCATCACCAGCGCCTGCGCGCGGGTGCGGCTTTCCACCAGCCCGCGCTCGACGAGCAAGTGATCGATCCGGCGTTTCGTGCTCATGATGTGCGATGATCCATTGGAAACAAGCGGCCTAGCGCGCATTGTGAGCATATGAAACCGATCTACAGCCACACGGCCGCCGCCCTGGGTCTCACCTTCGCGCTTGCCGCCTGCATCCCGGCGCCGCGGCCAGAGCCTGCCCCGGCTCCGGCGCCGGTGCAGACCGCGCCGCCCCCGCCCCCGCCCGCAGCGCCGCCGCCGCCGACCTATTCCAACTGGATGGACGCTCCGCGCAGCGCGGGCGACTGGAGCTATCGCCAGCAATCGGGTGGCTCGCTGGCGCAGTACGGCTCGCCCGGCACCGGTGCGGGCTTCGCGATGCGCTGCGACAGCACGCGGCGCGAGATCGTGCTGACGCGCGAATCGGCCTCGGCCCAGCCGGTCCCGCTGCGGATTCGCACCGAAACCGCCGAGCGCGTCGTCACCGCGCAGCCGGTCGCCGGGGCGGTTTCCTCGGTCGCGGTCGCGATCCCGGCGCGCGATCCGATCCTCGATGCGATGGCGCTGACCAAAGGCCGCTTCGCGATTGAGGCGCAGGGTTCGCAGACGCTCTATCTTCCCGCCTGGGCCGAAGTGACCCGGGTGATCGAGGATTGTCGCTGATCTGCAATGAAACCGGGGCGCCGAGGGCGCGAACCGGAAAGACCGATACTGACGTGGGAAAACTTTATTACAAGTCTTGTTTTAAAACGACGTCCGAACCAGATTGCGACTCAAGATCAGCGGCGAAACGCGGTCTTGTCCCCGGAGACGGGGTACTTTGGCTCTAACAAGCGCGAAAGGAGGTGATCCGATGTCTCATGGTTCAGCAGAGAGGTCGGCAAGTTTCCGCGCGGAGCACTATCGGTAAAACCAACCCTTAGAGGCTCCGTGAAGCGGCGCTTCCCGCCGCTGACCATGCGAAGGGCAGTTCCAACCCGCGCGCTCGCGCCGGGCCGGAGCTGCCCTTCACATGTTGGCGAAGCATTGTGTTGGCCATTGCAACATAATTGCTCATCAGCGCTCTTTTCACCCATTCGGGCATGGGTGGACTGATGGTATCTTCACATGGCTTGCTCTGAGCCCTTGCGCGGATTACCCGCTCGGGATGAACTTCGAACAGATCGCCCACCCCGCTCCCGTCCCCGGTGCAACCCGCCAGCAGGCGCTCGCCGACCCGGGCTTCGGCAAGCTCTTCACCGACCACATGGTCGAGATCGACTACGACGCCGACAAGGACGGCTGGTTCGCCGCGCGGATCGGCCCGCGCCAGCCGATCACGCTCGATCCCGCCGCCGCGGTGCTGCATTACGCGCAGGAAATCTTCGAGGGCATGAAGGCCTATCGCCACGAGGATGGCAGCTTCGCGCTGTTCCGCCCCGAGGCGAACGCGCGCCGTTTCAACGATTCGGCGCGGCGAATGGCGATGCCCGAACTGCCCGAGGCGCTGTTCGTCGAATCGGTCCGCCAGCTCGTGCTCAAGGATCGCGACTGGTATCCCGAGATCGACGGCGGCGCGCTCTATCTGCGGCCCTTCATGTTCGCCAGCGAGGCCTTCCTCGGCGTGCGCCCGGCGCGGCAGTACAAATATATGGTGATCGCCAGCCCGGTGGGCGGCTATTTCAAATC
>JAHJWA010000348.1 GCA_018828205.1 Alphaproteobacteria bacterium | reverse complement strand
TCCAGCGCATCTCTCTTGGCAGCATATCTTGCGCCGTTCGTGTCGAGCGAAGTCGAGACACCCGGCACGGCATCTCGACTGCGCTCGATGCGAACGGATGCTGAATTGGGAGCGGGTAGCGTGGCCATTATTCGAACCCCAGAAAGTCGAAGATGTCGCGGTCCTTCATCGGGTGCGCCTCGATCGGGTCGACCCCGGCCCAGAGGAGGCGGGCCAGGCGCATGTATTCTTCCTGCGCGGCCCGGACCTCGGGGCTGTCGTCCATCTCGAACAGGGTGCATTTCTTGAGCCGGCTGCGGCGGATCGCGTCGAGATCCCTGAAATGGGCCAGCCGCTTCATCCCGATCGCTTCGCCGAAGCGGTCGATCTCGTCGGTTTCGGCGGAGCGATTGGCGATCATCCCGGCGAGCCTGACGTCGTAATTCCTGGCCTTGGCGCCGATCGCCGCGACGATGCGGTTCATCGCGAAGATCGAATCGAAATCGTTGGCGGCGACCACCAGCGCGCGATCGGCATGCTGCAGCGGCGCGGCGAAGCCGCCGCAGACGACATCGCCGAGCACATCGAAGATCACCACATCCGTCTCCTCGAGCAGATGGTGCTGCTTGAGCAGCTTGACCGTCTGCCCGACGACATAGCCGCCGCAGCCGGTGCCCGCGGGCGGGCCGCCCGCCTCGACGCACATCACCCCGTTGTAGCCCTCGAACATGTAGTCCTCGGGCCGCAGTTCCTCGGCGTGGAACTCGACCGTCTCGAGCACGTCGATCACCGTCGGCATCAGCTTCTTGGTCAGAGTGAAGGTGCTGTCGTGCTTGGGGTCGCAGCCGATCTGGAGCACGCGGTGGCCAAGCTTGGAGAAGGCCGCCGAGAGGTTGGAGGAGGTGGTCGATTTGCCGATCCCGCCCTTGCCGTAGACCGCGAACACCTTGGCGCTGCCGATCCGGTCGCCCGGGTCGAGCCGGACCTGCACCGAGCCATCGCCATCGGGCGGGCTGAATTTCGCTTGGGGATCCATCAGGTTCATCGGATGTCCTTCATTCGGCTGCGATCACGCCCTCGAGGCGGTCTTCGAGTTCGTCGCTGGCCTGGCGCAGCGCTGCGAGCGTTGCCTCGTCGGGTTCCCACAGCCTGCGCTCGCAGGCCTCGAGCAATCGGTTCGCGACCCGCGCCGAGCTCTTGGGATTGAGCGCGGCAAGCCGGTCGCGCATTTCGGGGTCGAGCACGAAGGTCTCGCTGATCTTCTGATAGACCCAGGGCGCGACCTGGCCGGTGGTGGCGGACCAGCCCATGGTGTTGGTGACATGGCCCTCGATCTGGCGGACGCCCTCGTAGCCGTGGCGCAGCATGCCCTCGAACCATTTGGGGTTGAGCGTGCGGGTGCGGGTCTCGAGATCGATCTGTTCGGCCAGCGTGCGCACCCGGGCGGGGCCCTGCGTCGCATCGAGGATATAGACCGGCGCATCCGCGCCGCGCGCCCGCGCGACCGAGCGGCTCACCCCGCCGAGACCGTCGACATATTGATCGAGATCGGTGATCCCGACTTCGACGCTTTCCAGGTTCTGATAGGTGAATTCGACTTCGGCGAGAGCGCTCTGCAGCAGGGCGCGTTGCTGCACCGGGGCGCCGCTGACGCCATAGGCATAGCCCTTCTGGATCTCGAAGGAATTGGCGAGCTCGTCGGGATCGGCCCAGACCCCGCCCTCGATCAACAGGTTGACGTTGGCGCCATAGGCACCCTCGGCGTTGGAATAGACCCGCAGCGCCGCGGTCTCGAGATCGCAGCCATGCGCCTCGGCATGCGCCAGGCTGTGCTTGCGGACGAAATTGAGCGCGAGCGGTTCGTCGGCCTGCGCCGCCAGCAGCGAGGCTTCGGCGAGCATCCGCGTCTGCATCGGGAGCAGATCGCGGAAGATGCCCGAGAGCGTCATCACCACATCGACCCGCGGACGGCCGAGCTCGGCGAGCGGGATCAGTTCGGCCCCGGCGAGCCGGCCGTAGCTGTCGAGCCGCGGGCGCGCGCCGATCAGCATCAGCGCCTGCGCGATCTGGACACCTTCGCTCTTCATGTTGTCGGTGCCCCACAGCACCATCGCGAGGCTGTGCGGGAAGGGCTGGCCGCTGGCGACATGGCGCGCGATCAGCCCCTCGGCCTGGGTGCGGCCGAGCTCGCAGGCGAAGCGGCTGGGGATGCGGAAGGGGTCGAAGCCGTGGATGTTGCGCCCGGTCGGCAGCACCGCGGGATTGGCGAGGATGTCGCCGCCAGGCGCCGGGCTGACGTAGCAACCGTCGAGCGCATGTACGAGCGCGCCGATCTCGTCGCAGGAGTCGAAGGCGGCATCGAGCGCGGCCAGGTCGGCGCTGGGATCGGCCTTGGCCATCGCCGCGATCAGTTCGGCGCGTTCCTCGCCGGCGGGGCCCTGGCCGAGCACATGCAGCCCGTGCGGGATCAGCGTGCGCTCGAGTTCGTAGAGCTGCTCGGTCAGATCGCCGATTGCGGTCGGGGCGATATCGAGCGTGGCGCATTGCTCGTGGATCAACGCGGTCAGCGCCTCGCGCTCCTCGCCCTCGGGAAGCAGCCGCCAGCGCTCGACGCTGACCTTGAGTTCGGCAAAGCCGCGGTAGAGCCCGGCCCTGGTCAGCGAAGGCGTGAGGTAGCTCACCAGCGTCGCCCCCGAGCGGCGCTTGGCGAGGATGCCCTCGGAGGGGTTGTTCGAGGCGTAGAGATAGTAATTGGGCAGATCGCCCAGCAAGCGCTCGGGCCAGCATTCGGCGGACAGGCCCGCCTGCTTGCCGGGCATGAATTCGAGCGCGCCATGGGTGCCGAAATGGAGCACCGCATCGGCGCCGAAATCCTCGCGCAGCCAGCGGTAGAAGGCGGCGAAGGCGTGCGTCGGGGCGAAAGTGCCGTCGAACAGCAGCCGCATCGGATCGCCCTCGTAACCGAAGCCGGGCTGGATGCCGATGAAGACATTGCCCAGCTGCAGCCCGAGCACGTGGATATGCGAGCCGTCGCTCTGCAGCTTGCCCGGCGCCGGGCCCCATTGCGCCTCGATCGCCGCCAGATGCGGCTCGCGGCGGACATGGTCGTCGGCGGGTATGCGCGCGGCGACATTGGCATCGGCGCCGTAGCGCTCGGCATTGCCGTTCAGCACCGCCTCGCGCAGCGCATCGACGCTTGCGGGCACCTCGAGCGTGTAGCCGTCGAGCGCCAGCCGCTTCAGCGTCGCGTGGAGCGATTCCCACACCGCGAGGAAGGCCGCAGTGCCGGTCGCGCCGGCGTTGGGCGGGAAGTTGAACAGCGCGATCGCGAGCCTGCGTTCGGCGCGATCGGTGCGGCGCAGCGCGACCAGCCGCGCGACCTTGGCGGCGAGCGCACCGGCGCGCTCGGGGCAGCTGTGCATCGCGCG
>JAHJWA010000005.1 GCA_018828205.1 Alphaproteobacteria bacterium | reverse complement strand
GGCACGCCGACATAGAGCCCGTCGACGCCGTATTGGCCGGTCAGATGCGCGGCGCAGGGCAGGACGCGCTTCTTGTCCTTGAGATAGCTCTCGGCCATCTGGATGGCGCTGGTGGCGGGAGCGTAGAAGGCCGAGCCATTGCCCAGCAGTTGCACGATCTCGCCGCCGCCCTTGCGGGTGCGGTCGACGATGGCGTCCATCTTCTCCTGCGTCGACCAGCCCATCTTGATGAGATCGGGGACGGGGATGCCCGCGACGGTCGAATATTCCAGGATCGGGACCATGGTGTCGCCGTGCCCGCCGAGCACGAAGGCGGTGACGTCTTCCATGCTGACCTTGAATTCCTCGGCGAGGAAATGGCGGAAGCGCGCGCTATCGAGCACGCCGGCCATGCCGACGACCTTCTCGTGCGGCAGGCCGGAGAATTCGCGCAGCGCCCAGACCATCGCGTCGAGCGGGTTGGTGATGCAGATCACGAAGGCCTCGGGGCAATTGGCCTTGATGCCTTCGCCGACCGCCTTCATCACCTTGAGGTTGATGCCGAGCAGATCGTCGCGGCTCATGCCGGGCTTGCGCGGCACGCCGGCGGTGACGATGACGACATCCGCGCCCGCGATATCCTTGTAGTCGCTGGTGCCCTTGAGCGTCGCGTCGAAGCCCTCGACCGGACCGGCCTGGCTGAGATCGAGCGCCTTGCCCGCGGGCATGCCCTCGGCGATGTCGAACAGGACGATGTCGCCCATTTCCTTCATCGCGGCGAGATGGGCGAGCGTGCCGCCGATCATGCCGGCGCCGACCAGAGCGATCTTCTTGCGGCCATGTTGTGTGTGGGACATGAGGCTGTGCGTCCTTTTGAACTTGCGGGACGAGATCCTGCCGAACTGGCGCGCATCCGCGTCCCGCGGTGACGCAGCGCCGGGCGCGTGCCAGCGAGTTAGGCGGCGGACATGCCGATTGCAACCGTAAAACCCGGCGCTCGCGCGACTATCTTTGCGATTTATTCGCAGTTGCAATAAGGGGGTGTGCAGGGCTTTCTGCGGCGGTGAAATCCGTCCGCATCGACCCGACGTTCGCCAGCGCGAAGCGTTCCCCTTGCGGGGCGCGCCAGCCTCAGCCGGTGAGCGACCGGACGCCCGTGTCGCGCTCCTGCGCGAGCAGCATGGCGGCGAGGTAATCGGGCACCGCGCGGCTGAAATAGAACCCCTGTCCCAGCTTGCAGCCGGCATCGCGCACCGCCTGGACCTGCTCGATGGTCTCGAGCCCCTCGGCGACGATGGTCATGTCGAGCGTGTCCGCCATCTGCGAGACCGCGCGGATGATCGCGTCGCTCTTGCGCCCGACATGCGGGCCCGAGACGAAGCTGCGATCCACCTTGATCTTCGAGAACGGCCAGTTGTGGATATAGGCGAGCGAGGAATAGCCGGTGCCGAAATCGTCGAGCGCGAACTGCACGCCCGCCGCCGACAGCTCCTCGACGAAGCCGCGCACCACCGGGCTGTCCTCGAGGAACAGGCTTTCGGTTACCTCGAGCTCGAGCCGCCGGGGATCGAGCTTGGCGTCCCTGAGCGCGTTGAGGATCCCCAGCGCCGCGCCGGACGCCTTGATCTGCAGCGGCGAGAGATTGACCGCCAGCGTCACATCCGCGGGCCATTGCGCCGCGGCCCTGGCGGCCTGCGCGGTGATCCAGTTTCCCAGCGTTACGATCACTCCCGATTCCTCGGCCACGGGGATGAATTCGTCGGGCTTGAGTTCGCCCTTCTCGGGGTGGAACCAGCGCACCAGCGCCTCGAAGGTGCGGATCTTGCCGCTATCCAGATCGACGATGGGCTGGAAGAAGATCGACAGCTCGTCGCGCTGCAGCGCCAGCCGCAGCTCGGCCTCGATCTCGCGGCGCCGCACCAGGTCGCGCGTCATCGCCCTATCGAAGAAGCAGGCCTGGTTCTTGCCATTGGCCTTGGCGTGGTAGAGCGCCAGATCGGCCGCCTTCATCAGCGCGTCGGCATCCTGGCCGTCCTCGGGAAGGCAGGCGATCCCGATCGAGGCCTGCATCTCCAGCCGTTCGTGGTCGAGCCGGATCACGCGGGTGATCTCGCTCTGGATCAGGCCGGCGATCCTCTCGCAGGCGCGCTTGTCCGCGACGCGGGTGCAGATGACGAATTCGTCGCCGCCGAAGCGCGCCACCGTGTCGCCCGCGGGCAGGCTGGCGCGCAGCCTGCGCCCGATCTCGGCCAGCACGCGGTCGCCCACCTGGTGCCCGAGCAGGTCGTTGACCTCCTTGAAGCGGTCGAGATCGATCCAGAACAGCCCCAGCGCGCCGTCGTCGGGCAGTTCGACCAGCGTCTCGACCAGCGCGTGGTTGAGCCCCGCGCGGTTGGCGAGGCCGGTCACCACATCGGTGCGCGCGAGCACCTGCATCCGCCGGGCGAGCTCCTGGCTGCGCTCGGCCTCGGCGATGGAATCGCGCAGCACCCGGAACACGTTGAGCGTGATCGAGGACATCGCCGGGAGCAGCAGCAGCATGTTGGCCGCGAGCAGGAACATCGCGATCCCGCCCAGCATCAGACAGGCGATCATTATCGGCGCGACCACCAGCAGCAGCTGGCCCAGCGCGATGACGGGTCGCCCGGCGTTGCGCGCGCAGATGCCGATCCCGTAACCCAGCGTGTTGGCGACCATCAGCAGCTGGATGGCGGCGGACAGCTCGAGCATCATGCTCGCCGCAGCGATCAGGCCCAGCACCGCCGAATAGGCGAAGGCACCGACCTCGTAGGCGCTCTCCAGCTTGCGCGCGTCGCGCGCCACGCTGTGCGCGGGCAGGTAGAGCGCCAGCCCCACGCGCGCGGCGGCGATCACGGTGAGGACCGCAGCGAGAATGTAGATGAGGCGTTCGCCGCTGAGGATGGCGGCAGCGAAGCTCGAGACCGCGCCATTGGCGGCGCCGATCGCGAGGCTGGTCGGCTGGGTGTAAAGCGTGCGGACGAGCAGCAGCCGGACCCGGTCGCTCAGCGCGTCCGTGCCCTCCCGGTGGGGAAGGAACCGTTCAAGGCTCGGCTTTGGCTTTGGTTTCGCCATCACCGGCCTTTACGCGCCAGCCATCTTCGATTTGGTTAAGACCGGAACCGCGCGAATCGGCGCGCAGCTCAGCCGATCAGCGTCTCGCCCGCGATCCGGCGATCGAGATCGGCGGCCAGCCGCCGGTCGAGCGCGCGGCAGACCCCGAGCCACCAGTCGTAGCCCTGGCTGTCGCCGGTGAAGAAGGCGCGTTCGGCGTGGCGGCGTGCCTCGCGCGCCGCGCCCAGGCCGTGTTCGGCAAAATGGCGCAGCGCCGCCTTGAGCATCAGATCCTGGCTGCCCAGCGCGCCGGTCAGATCGGCATCGTCGCAGGGGTTGTCGTTGGCGGCGCGGCCCAGCGCCTTCTTGGCCAGCGCGCGGGCGATCGGCGAATGCGCGGTCGAGCGGGCGGCGGCGAAATGGAACGACATTGGGACACGTCTCCTGGAGGCTTCCCGGTCGTCTAAGCGGCTCTTCCTAAAACAATCTTCGGAAGGAGGGTTTCCAACATGTGAACGCCGGGCCTAGCGGGCGGCGGGGGCCTTGCCCGGCTCGGCGATCCACTGGCCGCTGCGGCGGTATTCGGCCTTGATCCCGCCGCTGTCGGGCAGACGATCGTCGACCTTGGGCGCGCGCGCCGCCTCGACCGGGCCGGTCCCGGGGGGCGGGGCGAAGGCTTCGCTGGGTGCGGGCGGGGTGGCGAGGCTGCGCGGCGCGGAATCGCCGGAGGAAGCCAGCGCCGCGGCCGCGGCCTCGGGAGAACGCGGGCGCGGCGCGGCGAAGGGCTCGCCGCCGCGATAGCTCATGGTGAAGGCATCGACCTGGCCCGCGCGGCCCTTCCAGCGATAGAAGCGATGCGCGCCGATCGAGCCGATCAGATCGAGGCTGGAGGCCCAATAGGGGTTCACCGCATGCGTGTGGTAATGCGTCGCGGTGCCCACGGGCGCGAAGACCTGGCCCGACAGCGCCGAGAGCGCGACCGATTGCGCGGTCGCCCAGCTCGAACGCGAGGGCTGGCGCACCAGGCTGCCGTCGCAGGTGAAGGTGAACTGGCAGCCGGTGGTGCGCTCGGACCCCTGGAACACCACGCCGCAGACGCTGGCGGGATAGGCGGGGTGCGCGACGCGGTTGAGCACCACCTGCGCGACCGCGCGCTGGCCGTCGTAGCTCTCGCTCGCGGCCTCGTAATAGACCGCCATCGACAGGCATTGCAGCGCCCGCGCGCGGTCCACCGCCGAGCCGGCCGACTGGAACGCGCGCGCGGCGAGCGCCGGGTCCCGGCTTTGCGCGAAGCGGATCGTCTCGCCCTGGACCGCCTCGGGCGAGCGCAAATCGTCGAGATCGTAGGCAAGCCCCGGGGCATCCTCGAGATAGTAGAAGGCCGAGCCGGGGAAATTGCTCTCGGGCCGCTCGAAGGGCATCGCGGTGAGCGGCGCGCTCGCGGCATCCATGCCGAAGGCGCGCGCGGTGAGATCGCCCAGACCCAGCGGCGCGGCGAGCGCGGGCACCGCCACCGCGATCGTCAGCGCGCCCACCGCCGCCAGCCGCTGGCGCAGCAGCGAACCGTGCGCCGAGCGGCGGTTGCTTCGTTCGGCG
>JAHJWA010000347.1 GCA_018828205.1 Alphaproteobacteria bacterium | reverse complement strand
GCTGGTCGATGACGCCACCGGGCGTTCGGTCGAGATCGGCGCCTTCGGTCCCGACAACCGCGCCGCCTTTGCGGTGCTGCTCGAGGGCGGCGACCTGACATGAGCGCGCGGGTCTTCACCACACCGTGCCGGGTCGAGGTCGAGCAGAGCGAGGAGCATTTCCACGCGCATGTCGAGCTCGACGAGGGCATCGCGATCTATCCCGGCGACCGCGTCCGGGTCCATGGCGCGCCGATCCGGATAGGCTTCGGCGAGCGCATCGCGGTCGACCGCATCGCCACCGTAACCCGCGCCGGCCCGCTGCTGCGCGCCTGGACGCGGGCGGCAGCCTATCTCGACATGCGCGAGCTCTACGAAGTCAGCTTCAACCCCGGGAGAGTGAGATGAACGCCCATACCACGTTGACGGCACCCGGCACGTCTGGCCCCACGCCCCCCGATACGCTGGCGATGGCGGTGGAGGACACGGTGCTCAGCCCCCGCTTCTACACCACCGATTTCGCCGCGCTCGATGCGATCGACGTCGGTCCGGTGCGTGGTGAGTGGGATGCCTTGATCGCCGAGATGGAGAGCGATCCCAACAAGCGCCATTTCAGGCGCAACGCCAGTTTCGACGGGGTGATCGAGAACCTCGAGCCCGCGCTGCGCGCCGAGTTCATCGACTTCCTCGTCAGCTCCCTCACCGCCGAATTCTCGGGCTGCATCCTCTATGCCGAGATCGCCAAGCGGACCAAGAACCCGGATGTGAAACACCTCTTCAAGCTGCTCGCGCGCGACGAGAGCCGCCATGCCGGTTTCATCAACGATACGCTCAAGGACGCCGGGATCGGGATCGATCTGGGCTTCCTGACGAGGACCAAGAAATACACCTTCTTCAAACCGAAATTCATCTTCTACGCAGTCTATCTCTCCGAGAAGATCGGCTATGCGCGCTACATCACCATCTTCCGCCATCTGGCGCGCCATCCCGAGCGGCGGTTCCACCCGATTTTCCAGTGGTTCGAGGAATGGTGCAACGACGAGTTCCGCCATGGCGAGGCCTTCGCCATGCTGATGCGCGCCGACCCCAAGCTGCTGACCGGGTTGAACAAGCTCTGGGTCCGGTTCTTCCTGCTCTCGGTCCATGCCACCATGTATGTCCGCGATCACGCGCGCCCGGTGTTCCACGCGGCGCTGGGGGTCGATCCGACGCAATATGACTACGACGTCTATGCGATTTGCAACCAGATCAGCCGCCAGGTCTTCCCGGTCGAACTGGCCACCGACGATCCCGCCTTCCGCCTGCGGATGGAGCGCCTGCTGCAGGCGACGCGGCGGATCGAGGACGGCAAGCAGGCCGGCGGTCTGAGCGGAGCATGGCTGAAATTGCGCGGCGGCGCGGGCGTGGCGGCCAATTTCGCCGCGCTCTATCTGCATCGCACGCGCAGCAACACGCTCCCCGCCACCGTCCGGCTTCAGCCCGCATGGTGAGCTGGAGCGGCCATATCGTCCCGCTGGTGGCGACGATCGCGATGTGGTTTCTCGCCACCGGGCTGATCGCCTGGCTCGACAATCGCGAACGCACGACCTTCCCGCGCAGCCTGCTGCTTGCCGGAATCGCCGGGATCGCGGGGCTGCTGCTCGTCCTCGCCACCATGCACCAGGTCTCGCTGCTGGGCGTCTACGGCGGTTTCGCCGGGGCGTTGCTGATCTGGGCCTGGCACGAGATCGGATTTCTCACCGGTGCCGCTGCCGGCCCGCGGCGCGAAGCCTGCCCCGAGGGTGCGCGCGGCTGGGAGCGTTTCGCCCATGCGACCGCCGCGATGGCCTGGCACGAGATCGCGCTGGCGCTGACAGCGCTGCTGCTAGTCTCGCTGACCTGGAACGCGCCCAACCAGATCGGGGCGATGGTCTTCGCGCTGCTGCTCGCCATGCGGCTGAGCACCAAGCTCAACATCTTCCTCGGCGTGCCCAATATGAGCACCGAGATCCTCCCGCCGCATCTGGCCTATCTCAAGAGCTATTTCGGTCCGCGGCGCTTCACGCCGCTCCTGGCGGCCTCGATACTCGCCAGCCTGGCACTGACCGGATGGCTGGGCGGCGTCGCGCTGGCCGCGCCTGCGGGGCCTGGGGCCGCCGGTGCCAGCCTGCTGGTCGCGCTCGCCGCGCTGGGCGCGCTCGAACACCTCTTTCTCGCGCTGCCGTTTCGCGACGGCGCGTTGTGGACCTGGGCGCTGCCCGGGCGGCGCGACGGAGGAGCGCGATCGTGACGATCGAACAGGAAAAGCAGACAAGAGCACAAGCACAGAGAGGGGTGCCGACGATGGATTTCCAAGCCTATTTCAGGGATGAACTCGATGCGGTCCGCGAGGAAGGCCGCTACCGGGTGTTCACCGAGATCGAACGGCATCGCGGCGCCTTCCCCCATGCCACCCGCTATGTCGACGACGCCACCCACGAGGTGACCGTGTGGTGCTCGAACGACTATCTCGGGATGGGGCAGCATCCGGTGGTGATCGACGCCATGCACCGCGTGCTCGACGAATGCGGCGCGGGCGCCGGGGGCACGCGCAACATCTCGGGCACCAACCACCATCACGTCCTGCTCGAACGCGAACTGGCCGATCTGCACGGCAAGGAGGACGCGCTGCTGTTCACCAGCGGCTATGTCTCCAACTGGGCCGGGCTCGGTACGCTGGCGGGGCGGATCCCGAACTGCGTCGTCTTCTCCGATGCGCTCAACCACGCCTCGATGATCGAGGGCATCCGCCACAGCCGCGCGCCCTACAAGATCTGGGCGCACAACGACCCCGAGGATCTCGATCGCAAGCTGTCCGATTTCGGGCCCGAGGTGCCCAAGCTGGTCGCCTTCGAGAGCGTCTATTCGATGGATGGCGATATCGCCCCGATCGCCGCGATCCTCGACGTCTGCGAGAAGCACGGGGCAATGAGCTATATCGACGAGGTTCACGCGGTCGGGCTCTATGGCCCGCGCGGCGGCGGGGTCGCCGAGCGCGAAGGGCTGATGGACCGGATCAGCGTGATCGAGGGCACGCTGGGCAAGGCCTTCGGGGTGATGGGCGGCTATATCGCCGGTTCGGCCGAGATGGTCGATTTCGTCCGCAGTTTCGCCAGCGGTTTCATCTTCAGCACCGCATTGCCCCCCGCCGTGGCCGCAGGCGCCTGCGCGAGCATCAAGCATCTCAAGGCCAGTTCGGCCGAGCGCGAATTGCAGCGCGATCGGGTGACCACTGTCCGCCGCAAGCTCGACATGCTGGGCATCCCGCATCTGCCCAACCCGAGCCACATCATCCCGGTGATGGTCGGCGATGCCCACAAGTGCAAGATGATCAGCGACTGGCTGATGGACAATCACGGCATCTATGTGCAGCCGATCAACTACCCCACCGTCCCGCGCGGGACCGAGCGGCTGCGGCTGACCCCTTCGCCGGTCCATTCGGATGGCGATATCGACCGGCTGATCGCGGCGCTCAGCGACATCTGGTCGCAATGCGAACTGGCGCGCGGCGCGATGGCCGCGTGAGCGCCCGACGCGGTTCCGGCGACCGGATACAGAAAAGGGCGCGGACCGGTTCGATCCGCGCCCCTAAGTTTACGAAAGTTTGGGCCTACTGCCCGCCGGTCTCGAGATAGGCGATGACGTCCGCCCGGTCCTGCGCGCTGGGCAGACCGGCGAAGGCCATCTTGGTGCCCGGCACGATCCGCTGGGGGTTCTCGAGATATTGGAACAGTTTCTCCGGCGTCCAGGTGATGCCGCTGTTGGCATTGGCTTCGCTGTAGGTGTAGCCCTCGACGGCACCCGCCGGTCGACCGACGATCCCGGCGAGCGAGGGGCCGATGCGGTTCACACCTTCCTCGAGCACGTGACACGAACTGCACTTGATGAAGACTTCTTCGCCGTGCGCGACATCGGGCGTGAAGGACGCCAGCGTGG
>JAHJWA010000052.1 GCA_018828205.1 Alphaproteobacteria bacterium | reverse complement strand
TCGGCTCACGCCATCCGCCGCCGCAGCTTCGCCAGCGTGCCCGCCCATTTCCTGGGCCATTCGCCGAACACGGTCGGCTCCCAGGCGGCAAAGCTCGCCGCCTTGGAAATCTCGCTGCGCGTCGGATAGGCGATCACCGCCGAGCCGAGCGCGAATGTGCTGCTCTTGCCGGTGATCGACTGGCTGATCGGCAGCAGCAGTTCGCCCGCGTTTTTGCCGACGATGCTTGCCCCAAGCACCTTCTTGCCCTTGAGCACCAGCTTGAGCTGGCCCAGGGTGTCGCCATCGGCGATCGCGCGTTCATTGTGATCGAAGCCCTCGACCATGACGCTGACCGCATCGCCGTGCCGGGCGCGCGCTTCCTTCTCGGTCAGCCCGACCTGCGCTACCTCCGGATCGGTGTAGGTGCACCACGGCAGCGCCGACCAGTTCACCTTGGTCGGCAGGCCCAGCGTGATCTCGAGCGCGACATTCGAGCCCTCGTAACCCGAGACATGCGTCAGCCGCGGCCCGTCGCGGCAATCGCCGATGGCGTAGATGTGTTTGAGCGAAGTCCGCCGCCGCTCGTCGACCACGATCCCCCCGCGACCGATTTTCACCCCGATCTCCTCGAGCCCGAAGCCCTTGGCATTGGCCTCGCGTCCGGTGGCGATCAGCAGATGCGAACCCTCGATCGCCTCGCCCTCGGCGCCATTCAGGGCGACATGCAGGCGGATGCCCTCGCCCCGCGGTTCGACCTTGCTGGCCTTGCCAGGCACGAAGCGCACCCCCTCGCCCTCCATCGCCTTGCGGACGATGGCGACATGATCGGCATCGTCGCGCGCCAGCAGCGGTCCGGGCTCGACCAGCGTGACCATGCTTCCGAGCCGACGGAAGGCCTGCGCCATCTCCATCCCGATTGCCCCGCCGCCGACCACCACCAGATGCTCGGGGCGCTCGGTCAGATCGAACAGCGTTTCGTTGGTGAGATAGGGCACATCGGCGAGCCGCTTGATCGGAGGGAGCGCGGGGCGCGACCCGGTGGCGATCACGATCCGCGGCGCCGACAGCGTGCGCCCGCCGACCCTGACGCTGTGCTTGCCCGTGAGCTTGGCCCAGTCGCGGAACACCTCGCAGCCCATCTCCTCGAAGCGGGCTTGCGAATCATGCGGGGCGATCGCCGCGATGGCATCATGGATATGCGCGTGGACCCCGCGCCAATCGACCCGCGGCTTCGACAGCATGACGCCATGACGCAAAGGGGTGCGCGCTTCCTGCGCGCGCTTGGCCGCGGCGATCAGCGCCTTGGACGGCACACAGCCGTCGTTGAGGCATTCGCCGCCCATTTCGCGCGCCTCGATCAGCGCGACATCGAGCCCGAACAGGGCGCAGCCGCCCGCCGCGGTGAGCCCGGCAGCGCCGCCGCCGATCACGATAACGTCATGGGTGAAGTTCATGGCTTGCCCCCTAACCGATTATGCTGACAAAGCGAGCCCGAAGCCCCCCTTCACGACGGCAGGACCCGCACGCCCGATGAATCTCCAGAACTCGCAGGATTATTACGGCAAGGTGCTCGCCAGCTCCGCCGATCTCAGAACCGACGCCTGCTGCACCGCCGAGGCGCCGCCGCCCGCGGTGCTCGCCGCGCTGCGCAACGTCCACGAGGACGTCCGCGCGCGCTATTACGGCTGCGGTCTGGTCGCCCCGCAGGCGATCGCGGGCTGCCATGTGCTCGATCTGGGTTCGGGCAGCGGACAGGATGCCTATGTGCTCGCGCAGATGGTCGGCGAGCAAGGCTCGGTCGCCGGGATCGACGCCACGCCCGAACAGCTCGCGGTCGCCCGCCGCCACGAGGAGTGGCACCGGGAGCGTTTCGGCTATGCCAAGGCGAACACGCGCTTCCTCGAGGGCGATATTGAGAAACTGCTCGAGCTCGGCCTGCCCGAAGGGCATTTCGACGTCATCGTCTCCAATTGCGTGATCAATCTGGTCGCCGACAAGCGCGCGGTGTTCGACGCCGCCTGGCGGCTGCTCAAGCCCGGCGGCGAGCTCTATTTCTCCGACGTCTATGCCGAACGCCGCGTGCCCCAGCATCTGCGCGAGGACCCGGTGCTGCACGGCGAATGCCTGTCGGGTGCGCTCTACTGGGGCGATTTCGTCGCGCTGGCCAAGTCCGCGGGGTTCCGCGATCCGCGGCTGGTCACCAGCCGCCCGCTGGGGATCGAGGATCCCGCGCTGCAGGACAAGCTCGCCGGGATCGCCTTCCATTCGGCCACCTACCGCCTGTTCAAGCTCGGGGGGCTGGAGAGCCAGTGCGAGGATTACGGTCAGGCGGTCCGCTACAAGGGCACCGTCCCGGGCCAGACCCGCGTGTTCGAACTCGACGGCCACCATCATATCGAGGCGGGGCGCATCTTCCCGATCTGCGGCAACAGCTGGCTGATGCTCGCCGAGACGCGGTTTGCCGAGCATTTCGACTTCCTCGGCGATTTCGGGACCCATTACGGGGTCTTCCCCGATTGCGGCGTGGCGGTGCCCTTCGGCGCGACCGGCGGCGATCCACAGCCCCCCGCCGCCTGCTGCTGAGCGCGCGGCGATGAAGATCCTCGTCACCGGCGCCGCCGGATTGCTCGGCGGCGAGCTGTGCCGGCTGCTGGTCGCCGCCGGACACAGCGTCACCGCGCTGATCCACACCAATCGTGAGATCCGCGCCAACGACGGCTCGCTGGTGGCGGTCGCCGGGACGCTGAGGGGCGATGTCGCGCAGCCGGGCTTCGGCTGGAACGCGGCGCAGATCGAAGCGGTCGCGGCGGCGCACGAGCTGCTGATCCACTGCGCCGCGACGGTGCGCTTCGATCTCGAGGAGGCGGACTACCGCGCGGTCAATGTCGAGGGCACAAGCCACGCGCTGGCATTGGCCGAGGCCGGCGGCATGGCCTATCTCCACATCGGCTCCGCCTATGTCTGCGGGACCCGCGACGGCTTGGTGCGCGAGGACGATCCGCTGCCCGAGACCGGCTTCGCCAATGGCTACGAGGCGAGCAAGGCGGCGGGCGAGCGGCTGGTGCGCGCGAGCGGCCTGCGCTGGGCGGTGGCGCGGCCCTCGATCGTGCTGGGGGACAGCGCCAGCGGCGCGATCCGCCAGTTCGACACCACCTACGCGGCCTTCAAGCTGATCGCCGAGGGCCGCGTGTGCGCCATGCCCGCGACCACGGGCGCGACGCTCGATTTCGTGCCGATCGACCATGTCGCGCAAGGCGTGGTCGCGATCGCAGAACGGATGGAGCAGGCGGCAGGGGGCACCTTCCATCTCGTCTCGGGCCAGCCCTTGCCGGTGGAGCGCTTCGCCGAAGCGATCGGCTCCTACGCGCATTTCCACCAGCCCGCGCTGGTGCCGCCCGAGCAGTTCGATCCCGCCGCGCTCGCCCCGCTCGAACGCCGGTTGTTCCGCCGCATCGCCGGTCTCTACGCCAGCTATTTCCAGCGCGACCCGCGCTTCGACGACGCGGCTTTGCGCGCCCTCACCGGCCGCGCCTGCCCGCCCACCGGCGAGGCCTATATCCGCCGGTTGATCGATCACTGCATCGAAGTGGGCTTCCTCCCGGCGGAGTAGGTGGCATTTGCCCCTGTTCCGATGCACAATGCGGTTGACGGGAATGGCGGGGGCACGGCAGCGCAATGTTTCAGGTGGATCGAGCGGCGAACCGACTCAAGCAACTAGAAAAATTCACATTTTCGGAAGTAGGGCTGCGCGAGCGAGAGCATCTGCAGGAATGGCTCGCCACCACACCAGACGCATTGGGA
>JAHJWA010000346.1 GCA_018828205.1 Alphaproteobacteria bacterium | reverse complement strand
CGAAGAAGCGGTTCACCCGCTCGATGATCTCGGGGATGACATGCTGGATCAGCGGCGCATGCGCGGGCAGCACCACGAGTTGGAGGATGCCCTCGGACTTTTCGCCCGGCGGAAAGCGGATCGACTCGGGCGCGCAGACGCGGGCATGCGCCTCGCCGACGATCTCGGGCCAGCGCGAGACCACGCTCGACTGGACGAAGCCAAAGCGGCGAAAGGCGGTGCGGCCGATCTGCGGCATCAGATCGCTGATCGCCTTCGCCTGGCCACCGCGCGGACGCTCATAGGGTTTGACGCGGCTCGCGGGCGGTTTTGCCTTCGCTTTCGCGGGCTTTTGGGGGGTGTCGCTTTTCATCGGTGCGCTCCCCATGCCATAGCCGCGCCGTGACCTCCACCATCGCCGACAGATTGCTCGACTGGTACGACCGCCACGCCCGTGCGCTGCCTTGGCGCGCGGGTCCGGGCGACCCCGCGCCCGATCCTTATCGTGTGTGGCTCTCCGAGGTGATGCTGCAGCAGACCACGGTCGCGGCGGTGAAGCCCTATTTCGCGAGCTTCACCACCCGCTGGCCGACCGTTGCGGCGCTGGCCGCTGCGCCCGAGGAGGAGGTGATGGCCGCCTGGGCGGGGCTGGGCTATTATTCGCGCGCGCGCAATCTGGTGAAGGCGGCGCGCGCGGTGGCCGAGCTTGGCGGCTTCCCCGAGACCGAGGCCGAATTGCGCGAACTGCCGGGGCTGGGTGCCTATACCGCCGCGGCGGTGGCGGCGATCGCGTTCGACCGGCGCGCGGTGGTGGTCGATGCCAATGTCGAACGGGTGGTGGCGCGGTTGTTCGCGATCGAGACCCCGCTGCCGCAGGCGCGCAAACAGATCCGCGCGGCGGCCGAGACGATCACGCCCGATGCGCGCGCCGGCGATTTCGCGCAGGCGATGATGGATCTGGGCGCGACGATCTGCACCACGCGCGATCCGAAGTGCCTGCTGTGTCCGCTGGCCGGGGGATGCACGGCGCGGCTGCAGGGCGATCCCGCGCGGCTCCCCATTAAGGCGCCGAAGAAAGCCAAGCCCGTCCGGCAGGGCAGCGCCTTCTGGATCGAGCGCGATGATGCGGTCTGGCTGGTTCGCCGCGAGGGCAAGGGGATGCTCGGCGGGATGCGCGCTTTGCCCGACGACGGCTGGTCGGCGCAGGCCGACGGGTCGGGCGAGGTGCCGCTGGCGGGCGAATGGCAGGCGCTGGGCCGCGTCAGCCAGACCTTCACCCACGCGCAGCTCGAGCTCTCGGTCAGCCGCTACAGCGGCAAGGCATCACCGCGAGGCGAGGGCGAGTGGTGGCCGCTGGCCGAGCTGGAAAGCGCCGGTCTGCCGACGCTGTTCGCCAAGGCGGCGCGGCTGGCGCTGGCCTAGAAAATGCCGCCGCCCAGCGCGAGCCGGATGATGGCGATCGCGAGCACCACGAGGCAGAAATTGCGCCCGCTGCGGTGCAAGGACAATTGGCCGATCGCCACGCCGGCGACGATCAGCGGCAGCGCGAACCAATTGCCCCAGCCCAGGAAGGGAATGGTGGCGGGTATGACGATGACGAGCGAGAGGATCCCCAGCAGGATCGAGACGATGTTGAGCATGTGATTTAGATAGATAAGACAGCGTCGGCTTGCAAGCATGGGGTGGCGCTTCGCGCTTTTCCAAGGTTGCAATTTGCAATCGGGTGTTCACAAGCGCGGATGCACCGGAGCGGTTTGCGCCCCGTCCATGGAGAGGAAACCAATGGCCTATCGCGAATTCGACAGCATGCAGATCTCCCGTCGCAGCCTGCTTCGCGGCGGCGCGATGCTTGGCGCAGGCGCGGCGTTCGCGGGCGTTCCGGGCGCGGGCCTGTTCGCGCAAGGTGCGGATTTGCGCGGTCAATGGCCCGCGGTCGCGGCGATGGTCGACAGCTATGTCGACGAGCGCAAGGTCGCCAACATGGTCGCGACGCTGGGCTGGGGCCAGCGCGATCCGCAGGTCATCGGCAAGGGCACGCTCGCGATCGGGCAGGCGGCACCTGCGGACATGGACAGTCTCTATCGCATCTATTCGATGACCAAGCCGATCACCGGCATGGCGGCGATGATGCTGATCGACGACGGCAAGCTCGGGCTCGACCAGCCGCTGGCCGAGATCCTTCCCGCTTTCGCCAATATGATGGTGCAACGCACTTATGACGGCTCGGTCACCGACCTGGTCCCCACCGAGCGCCCGATCACGATCCGCCAGCTGCTGACCCACACCTCGGGTCTGGGCTACAACATCGTCCAGAAGGGTCCGATCGCGCAGCTCTACACCGAGCGCGGCATCGTGCCGGGGCAGGTCAGCCGCATCCCGATCCCCGGTCTCGGCCGGGCCGAGGCGGTGCGCGGGCTCGACAATTTCGCCGACCGTCTCGCCGAGGTTCCGCTGGTGCTGCAGCCGGGTTCCAAGTGGAGCTATTCGGTCGGGCTCGATCTGTTGGGCCGGGTGATCGAGGTCGCCAGCGGAATGGCCTTCGACGGTTTCCTCAAGGAGCGGCTGTTCGAGCCCGCGGGCATGACCAGCACCTGGTTCCGCGTCCCCGAAAGCGAGACCGGGCGGTTCACCACCAATTACGGCATCGTCAATTCCACCCCGCTGCCGATCGATCCGGCGCGCGCCTCGATCTATCTCGACGAGCCGTCCTTTCCCTTTGGCGGGGCGGGCCTGGTCTCGAGTCCGCGCGATTACGACCGCTTCCAGCGGATGCTGCTCGGCTATGGCATGCTCGACGGCAAGCGGATCATGGGCGAGCTGGCGGTGCGGGTGGGCACCTCCAACCTGCTTCCCGAGACCGCGACCACCGAGGGCACCTGGATCGAAGGCCAGGGCTTCGGCGCCGGCGGCCGCGTGACCGAGGGCTCCTTCGGCTGGGGCGGCGCGGCGGGGACGGTTGCCTTCGTCAATTACGACGCCGGGCTTCGCGCCGCCATGTTCACCCAATACATGCCGTCCGAAGCCTATCCGATCCACGCCGGCTTCCCGGCGGCGGTCGCCAAGGATCTGGCCGCGATGCAGGGCGCCTGATGCTGGCATTCACCGGCTCGCGGCTCGACCGCGCGGACGACGACCGCGCCGATCCCGAGCGGATCGCGAGCTATATGAACTGGCGCGCGCGGCTGCTCGCGCTCGACGGTCTGATGCCCGGAATGGACGAGACCGGCGGGCTCGCCTGGGGCACGCTGGCCGATGCCCCCGAGGAAGCCGAGCTGGTGTTTCTGGGGCTGGACGCAGGCAAGCCATGCTTCGCCTGCGTTCCCCCGGCTGGCGACGCCGCGCCGCGGATGGCCAATCCGGCGCTGTGGCAGGCGATGGCCAGCCTCACCCCCGACGATCTGGCGATCTATGGCGGCGCGCGCAGCATCGTCGACTGGCACGCGCGGCACCGTTTCTGCGCGCAGTGCGGCGGCACAACGACGATCGCCAAGGGCGGCTGGCAGCGCGATTGCAGCCAATGCGGCGCCAGCCACTTCCCGCGCACGGATCCGGTTGCGATCATGCTGGTCGAATACGACGGCAGGCTGATGCTGGGTCGCGGCAAGGGCTGGCCCGAAGGGCGCTTCTCGGCGCTGGCGGGCTTCGTCGAACCGGGCGAGAGCATCGAGGAAGGCGTCGCGCGTGAGGTCTTCGAGGAAAGCGGCGTCAAGGTGCGCGACGTCAGCTATATCGCCAGCCAACCCTGGCCGTTCCCCTCGCAATTGATGATCGGCTGTCATGCCTATGCCGACGACGATGCGCTGACGGTGGACGAAACCGAACTGGCGGAGATCCGTTGGTTCAGGCGCGAGGAGGTCGCTGCCTCGCTCGCCGGCGACGGCCCCTTTGCCGCGCCCCCCGCGCAGGCGATCGCGCATCACCTGCTGACCTGGTGGAGAGACCGATGACCCAAGCCCGCAAATTGACCATCGATATCTGGTCCGATGTCATGTGCCCCTGGTGCCTGGTCGGCTGGGGCAATCTGCGCCAGGCGCTCGACCGGCTCGAAGGCGAGATCGAGGCGGAGCTGCGCTGGCACGCCTTCGAGCTCAACCCCGACATGGCGCCCGAGGGCGAGGAACGCACCGCGCATATCGCGCGCAAATACGGCCGCACGCTCGAGCAGTCGAAGGACGTGCAGGGACAGATGCGCAGCGCGGCACAGAGCGCAGGCGTCTCGCTCGATTACGAGGGCGAGGAACCCGCACCCCCCGCGATGATGTGGAACACGTTCGAAGCGCATAAGCTGCTCACCTGGGCGGGGGAGACGCATGGCTACGAGCGTCAGACCGCGCTCAAGCTCGCGCTGTTCGAGGCGCATTTCAACCGGCGCCGCCCGATCGGCGAGAGCGAGGTGCTGCTCGATATCGCCGAGGAGACCGGCTTCGACCGCGCCGAGGCGCTGGCCGCGCTCGCCAGCGAGGACATCGCGCACAAGACCCGCGCCGAGGAGCGCGCCGCCTGGGATCTCAACATCTCCGGCGTTCCGGCGATGGTGTTGGCGGACAAGTTCCTGATCCCGGGCGCACAACCGCCCGAGGCCTATGTCGACATGCTGCGACGGGTGGTGGAGAAGACGGCCGACGCTGCCGAATAGCGGCTCGCGCCCCCTCCCAAAAGCAAACGCCGCCCCGAGGGACGGCGTTCGTTGTCTCGGTTTGCGAGGGTCAGCTGTCGTTGCGGCTTTGCTGGATCGCCGCGCGGGTCTTGGGGCCCTTCTTGGCGTCTTCGGCGGGATTGTCGGAACCGATCTCGGGCTCGCGATTGGCCGGATCGGTCGCGCGGTTGAGTTCGCCGCGTTTGCCGACCGCGCGGTTGACGTTGCCGCCCGCGCTGCTCTGCTGCGAGGGCGTCGGTTCTCCGGTCAGTTCGTCGATGAGCTCGTTGTCGGGGTGCATGGACTGGCGTTCGGGCATAGAAAGTCTCCTTTCCCGATCAACGCATGCGCGCCCGTCGATGTTCCGCTCCTCAGATCAGCCCGAGCTTCTGCAGCCGGCCCGCGAGCTTGCCGGGCATCACGTCGCCGATATCCTCGCCATCCTCCAGATCGCGCGGCGGGTCGCCCTTGAGATAGCGCCAGCCCTGATGCGCGCGCTTGGGCTTGGGCAGCACCGGGATGAGCCTGGGTTCGAGATCGATGAACCAGCGGCCGTTGTCCTGCTCGGTGAAGCCGGTGATCGGGCTGCGCGCGACCAGATTGTGCTCGTGGATCCAGAACAGCGAGCCGCCGATGCATTCCTCCCACCGGGTCGGTCGATAGCGCGTGTTGACGCTCACCCGCGGACGGTTGGCATACCAGCTTTCGATCCCGGCATAGGATTTCGCGCCGAAGGCGATCTTGGTCAGGTGAAGCGGCATTACGGAAATATGGGCTCCCTGTCCCAAAGCTCAACCGGCGGTACTCCGCACATGGGGAGGATCGGGCTTACCCCACGACCCCGCTCACGACCGCCAGCCCGAGGAAGGCGAAGAACCCCATCGAATCGGTGATCATCGTCACGAAGACGCTCGAGGCGACCGCCGGATCGGTGTCGAGCCGGTCGAAGATCACCGGCACCAGCACGCCGGCAAGCCCGGCGATGATGACGTTGATCACCATTGCCGCGGCGATCACCAGCCCGAGCATGGGGGTGAAGATCGCGCTGGTCGCGAGTCCGATCAGCAGCGCGATGGTCGCGCCATTGAGCGTCGCGACGCGCAATTCGCGCAGCAGCATGCGCCGGGTGTTGGAGCGGGTGAGCTGGTTCATCGCGATGGCGCGGACGGTCACCGCCATCGTCTGAGTGCCGGCATTGCCGCCGATGCTGGCGACGATCGGCATGAGCACCGCCAGTGCGACCAGCTGCTCGATCGCCGCGCCGAAAGCGGCGATGATCAGGCTGGCGATCAGCGCGGTGCCCAGATTGGCGACCAGCCAGCGCACCCGGCTGAAATAGGCGTCGCGGATCGGTTCGTTGATGTCGCCTTCGCCCGCGCCGCTCATCAGCAGCGCGTCCTCGCCGGCTTCCTCGGCGATGATGTGGACCACGTCGTCGACCGTCATCTGCCCGACCAGCCGCCCGCTCGCGTCGACCACCGCGGCGCTGATCAGCGCGTATTTCTGGAACATGTTGCCGACCTCTTCCTGGTCGAGCGTGGCCGGGATCAGCGTCTGGTCGCGCTTCATCACATCGGTCAGCGGGACGGTGCGCGGGGTGCGCAGGATCCACGACAGCTGGCAGGTGCCGACCGGATGATGCTTCTCGTCGACCACGAAGATCTCGAGGAAATCATTGGGGAGCGCGCGGTCCTCGCGCAGGAAATCGATCAGATCGCCGACCGTGAGATGCTCGGGCACGGCGACGAAATCGCGGCTCATCAGCCGGCCGGCGGTTTCCTCGGGATAGGCCAGCGCGCTCTCGATCGCGTGGCGATCCTCGGCGTCGAGCTCGGCAAGGATCGCCTGCTGGTTGTCCTCGTCGAGATCCTCGATCAGCTGAACCGCATCGTCGGTGTCGAGCTGTTCGGCGATCAGCGCGACCCTGGCGGCGGGCAGCGCTTCCATCATGTCGTCGCGGACGAAATCGTTGAGCTCGGCGACAACCTCGCTGGTCATCAGATCGGTGATGGCGGCGGCCAGCTGGTGGCGCTCGTCGCGCTCGAGCAGTTCGAGCAGATCGGCGATGTCGGCGGGGTGGAGCGGTTCGACCAGCTCGTAGACCAGCGCGTCGTCGCCGATCTCGAGCGCATCATGGACGCTGCGGACGTATTCGGGCTTGAGGATGTTCTCCTCGTCCATCCGCTCGTCGTCGATACGGTCGTCGGGGCGACCTTCCGCGCTTTGGGAATCGACCCGGACCTGATGGCGGTCCTCCGGACGCGCAGAAGTCTGCCGGCGCTCGCCCAGCATCGCTTCGTCCTCGGGGCGCTCGCGTTTGGCCATGGCGCCGCTCTAGGCGAGGAGGCACCAAAAGCAAGCTGGCAAAGGCGAGGCCCAATGCGGGTGAGGGTGGTGACATTGCGCGCGCATCGCCTATAGCGGCGCCGCAACTTCAGGAGACGATATCATGGCCGACGAAAAGCTCACCCTCACCCTCGATTGCGGCGACGGAAAGGGCGGCGATGTCGTCATCAAGCTGCGCCCCGATCTGGCCCCCGGCCATGTCGAGCGGATCACCGAACTGGCGAAGGAAGGTTTCTACGATGGCGTGGTGTTCCACCGCGTCATCCCCGGCTTCATGGCGCAGGGCGGCGACCCCACCGGCACCGGGATGAGCGGCAGCGACAAGCCCGATCTCAAGGCCGAGTTCAATTCCGAGCCGCACACCCGCGGCACCTGCTCGATGGCGCGCACCCAGGTGCCCGACAGCGCCAACAGCCAGTTCTTCATCTGCCTCGACGACGCGCATTTCCTCGACGGGCAATACACCGTCTGGGGCCAGGTCGAGAGCGGCATGGACCACGTCGACGCGCTCCCCAAGGGCGAGCCGCCGCGCGAGCCGGGCAAGATCGTCACCGCCGTGGTGAGCTGATCGGTCTGGAGGCCTCCGCCAATGCGGGGGCCTCCACCACCGCAAGACGGGCCTTCGGGCTCCTGCGCGCCATCGCGTGCCATTGAATCCCCGGCCCCTTTCCCCTAAGGCGCGGCCCTTCATGAAACCCACCACCGCCCCCAAGACCTACAGGGTCAAGAGCTTCGGCTGCCAGATGAACGTCTATGACGGCGAGCGCATGGCCGAGCTGCTCGGCGAGCGCGGCATCACGCCCGCGCCCGAAGGCGAGGAGGCGGATCTGGTGGTGCTCAACACCTGCCACATCCGCGAGCGCGCCGCCGAGAAGGTCTATTCCGACATCGGTCGGCTGGTGAAGGCGGGGGTGCAAGCGGGCAAGACGCCGCTGATCGCGGTCGCGGGCTGCGTGGCGCAGGCCGAGGGCGACGAGATCATGGCGCGCGCGCCGGCGGTCTCGATGGTGGT
>JAHJWA010000345.1 GCA_018828205.1 Alphaproteobacteria bacterium | reverse complement strand
GCGCTTGCCGCCACCGTGGTCGCGTTGATCGTCGCGGCGATCGGGCCCAATTCCGACAATGTCGGCGATGTCGTGCTGGCCATCGTCTTCGTGGTCGGGCTGGCGATCTTCGCCTTCGCGATGCGCTGGGACATGAGCGATCCGGCGCGCGGGACGCGGCGCAGCGATGTCGCCTTCTGGCTGCACCTGCTCGCCGCGCCGATGATCGCGCATCCGGCGTTCGTGCTGATCGGGGTGACCGATGGCAGCACATTCGGACCGGGCGCCGCGCTGGCGGTGCTGGCGGTCTATGTGGTGTTCGGTCTGGTCGCGCTGGCGGTCGACCGCCGCGCGCTGCTGGTCTCGGCGCTCGCCTATGTGCTGATCGCGCTCACGCTGCTGTTCGACCGCTTCGGGGCGGTGGAACTCAGCTTCGCGCTGACCGCGCTGGTGATCGGTTCGGCGCTGCTGACGCTCAGCGCGATGTGGCCCCCGATCCGCCGCGCGGTGGTGGGCGCGCTGCCCGGCAGCATGGCGGTGCGGCTGCCCGCGACCGCCTGACGCTCAATCCGCGACCGTCTTGAGCAGCCGGCGTTCCATCGGCGCGAGGACGCCGGGAAGCTCGTGACCGCGCTTGAGCGCCTGACCGTGTTCGCCGAACAGCGTCCACATCCCCTGGCGGTTGCGCAGCGCGGGGCGCTTCTCGACCCGCATCTGCGGGCGTTCGGCGGCGCGGCGGAAGGCGGAAAAGCTCGCCATGTCGCGCGCGAAATCCATCGCATAATCGCGCCACTCGCCCGCCGCGACCATCCTTCCGTACAGATCGAGGATACGCAGCAATTCGGCGCGGGTGAAGGCGACCTGGAGCGGTTGGCGCTGCGGAAAGGGCAGCACCGATCCCGATGTCGGCGGCGCTCCGGCCTGACCCATCAGTCCTGGGTACCGCTGCGCAGGGTCTCGTCCTTGGCATCCGCTGCGGGTTCAGGGAAAGCCTTGCGCAGGCTCTCGAGTTCGGTCCGCATTTCGGTCAGCTGCTTCTCGAGCGCGGCGATACGGCCCGGATCGGGCTCGCAGGGCTCGTCGCAGGGCGTGCCATAGGGCATGAATTCGCGCATATAGGTTTCCACCGGCACCAGCGTGCTGCGCGCCTTGAATCCGACCATGGTCGCGCCTTCGGCCACATCGTCGGTGACCACCGCATTGGCGCCGATCCGCGCCCGGTCGCCCACGGTGATCGGCCCGATCACCTGCGCGCCCGAGCCGATGATGACATTGTTGCCGATGGTCGGGTGACGCTTGCCGCCGATCCCGTTGGTCGGGTTGGTCCCGCCCAGCGTGACGCATTGGTAGATGGTCACATCATGGCCGATCACCGCGGTTTCGCCGATCACCGAAAAGCCGTGGTCGACGAAGAAATTGCGGCCGATCTCGGCGCCGGGGTGGATATCGATACCGGTCAGGAACCGGCTGGTGTGGTTGACCATCCGCGCGAGGAAGAACAGCTCGGCCTCGAACAGCCAATGCGCGACGCGGTGCCAGAACAGCGCCCAGACACCGGGATAGAGCAGGATTTCCCAGCGCGAGCGCGGCGCCGGGTCGCGCGCGCGGATCGAGTCCAGATAGGAAGAGAGACGATCGAACATAGGCTGTGATTCTTCCATCAATCGCGGGTCAAAGCAAGCGCCCCTGGTCGGGCCCCTCCACCGCGTCGAGCGCGTCGCGCCACACCGAGAGCGTGGCGGGCGCCTTGCGCTCTAGCGAGATCCGGTCGATCTCGGCCACCACCCGCTCGATCGCGGCATAGCTGCGGGTCAGCCGCGGGACGAGATAATGCGCCGCGCCATCGGCCAGCGCGAGGCGGCGCTGCTCGGCATGCGCGGCGATCAGTTCGGCGACCATCGCGTCGTCGGGCGCGGCGATTGCGAGCTGCAACGAACCGCCCAGACGCGAGGCGAGGTCGGGCAAAGCGATATCCCAGGCCTCGCCATCGACGACCAGCAGCAGCGGGCGGCCGTCCTCCTGCGCGCGGTTCCAGCGGTGGAACAGCTCGGTCTCGTCCCAGCCTTGCGCGCCGTCGATCGCCTCGCCCTCGCCCTGCGCCGCGAACCAGCGCGCCAGCAGCGATTTGCCCGAGCGAGGCGGACCCAGCAGCACCGCGGTGCGAAAAGGCCAGTCCTGCGGCTGGGCGAGCGCGTCCACCGCGCCGCGGTTGCCCGCCCCCACGACGATGCGCGACGGGGAGGCCTCGCCGGAATCGAGAGGGAGCGCGATCTGGGACATCGACGGCGCGGCTCGCCTAGCGGCTGATCAGGAGCGCGTTGTTGCCCTGTTGCACGGTGAAGCCGCGCGCGCGCAGGGCGCCAGCGAGATCCTGGATCGAACCGGTGTAGCTGACCGTGAGCACCGAAGTGCCACCGATCGCGGTGCTGCGTATGCCCGCGGTGCGCACGCCCGACGCGGCGCGAACCTCCGCCAACGCAGCGTTGAAAGCCGCAGCATCGGGGGTCTGGACCTGCACCGTGTAGAGCGCGACCGAACCCTCGGGCGGTGGCGTGTTGATCGGTGCGGCGCTGATCGTGCCATCCGTCTCGGCGGTCTCGCGTTCGCGCGCCGCGCGTTCACGGGCGGCGCGTTCGGCACGCTCGCGCGCATCCGCCGCCTGCCCGACCTCGATCAGACGCAACAGCGCGGGATCGATCTCGGGGGTGCCGAGATTGAGCGTCGGATCGGGCTGCAGCAGCCCCTCGGCGAGCGCGCGGGCGAAGATCGCATCGAAGCGCGTCACCGCCTGAGCCAGCATCGTGGGCAGCTCCTGCGGGTTCTCGGCGGTCATTTCGAAGCTGGCGAGGTAGGTGTTGTCGGGCCCGTGGTGCGCGGTGAAGCGCCCCGTCACCGGCCCCCCCGGATAGGAATAGTCCAGATTGGCGATCGGAATCAGCACATCCGAGGCGTTGAACTGGTCGAGCACATTGCGCCACCACAGCCGGCTGCGCCGCCCGGTCTGGCCATAGGTGATGAGCAGCGAATCGCTCCCCGCACCCGAAGGCCGGACGTAGTTGATCCGGCTCGAACCCGCCTGATATTCCGCCCAGGCGCGCTGCCAGGGATTGCGCATCTCGTAGACCAGCTGCGTACCCGCCGAGACCGTCACCGGGACCAGCAGCATCGGCGCCGAGCGCCGCGCCTGTTCCTCGCCGCCAAGATAGGCGTTGGCGCGCTGGCGGTCGAAGATCACCCCGAGCCGGGCGATATAGCGCCGCGGGCCAAGCTGTTCCTGTTCGATCACGATCGCGGAGACCATCGCCCCGATCTGCGAATCGGAGAGTTCGGGCCCCTCGAGCCGTTCCCAGGCCAGCCGCTGCGCCGCTTCCCAGCCCTTGGCGCGCGCATCCTGGGCATCCTCGCCGGTGACATCGACTTCCACGCCGGTAACCGAAATATCGCTCGAGGCGGCGATCGGCGCGATCCCGCGTTCGCCATCGACCTGCGCGAAGACCACCGCCGCGCACAGCGCGAACAGCGCCAGAGCGACGATCAGCAGGGCCTGCGATCGGCCGATGGGTGGGGGAGCAAAGCGCATCATGGGGAAAACAGCGGCCTTTTGCCCAAAGCCCCGTGCGAATCCAAGCGGGAATGCTAAAGGACCGGGCATGAATGGCAAGAATTCCCCCTACACCTATGCCGATGCGGGCGTTTCGATCGCCGCGGGCAACGCGCTGGTCAAGGCGATCGGGCCGCTGGCCAAGGCCACCGCCCGCCCCGGCGCCGACAGCGAACTGGGGGGATTCGGCGGCTTCTTCGACCCCAAGGCGGCGGGTTATGTCGATCCGCTGCTGGTCGCGGCCAACGACGGGGTCGGGACCAAGCTCAAGCTGGCGATCGATCACGACCGCCACGACAGCGTCGGCGTGGATCTGGTCGCGATGTGCGTCAACGATCTGATCGTCCAGGGCGCCGAACCGCTGTTCTTCCTCGACTATTTCGCCACCGGCAAGCTCGAGAACGGCGTCGCGACACGCGTCGTCGCGGGGATCGCAGAGGGCTGCAAGCAGGCGGGCTGCGCGCTGATCGGCGGGGAGACCGCCGAGATGCCGGGGATGTACGCGCCCGGCGATTACGACCTTGCGGGCTTCTGCGTCGGCGCGGTCGAGCGCGGCGAGCAGCTCACCGGCGAACGCGTCGCGCCGGGGCAGGTGCTGCTCGGTCTGGCGAGCTCGGGGGTGCATTCCAACGGCTATTCGCTGGTCCGGCGGCTGGCACAGGACAAGGGCTGGCAGCTCGACGCGCCCGCGCCTTTCGATGCGGACCGCAAGCTGATCGACGCGCTGATCGAACCCACGCGGATCTATGTGAAGAGCCTGCTCGGCCCGATCCGCGCCGGGCAGATCGCCGCGCTGGCGCATATCACCGGCGGCGGCCTGCTCGAGAACATCCCGCGCGTTCTCCCCGAGGGCGCGCATGCCGTGGTCGATGCCGACGCCTGGGAGCAGCCCGGGCTGATGGGCTTCCTCCAGCAGCAGGGCGCGATCGAGCCGGCGGAGATGGCGCGGACCTTCAATTGCGGCGTGGGCATGGTGCTGGCGGTCGACAGCGGCGATGTCGACGCGCTCATCGCGGCGCTCGCGGCGGCGGGCGAGACCGTCCTGCGGATCGGCACCATCGAACCGGGTGACCGCGGTTGCACGGTTCGCGGCAGCGCCGGGACATGGGGCGCCGGTGCGGCCTGGGAGGCTCGCCACCTTGCCTGAGCAGCACCGCGACACCGCCAGGGTCGCGGTCTTCATTTCCGGCGCGGGCACCAATATGGCCGCGCTGCTCTACGCGGGCCGCCAGCCGGGATCGCCCTATGAGGTGGTGCTGGTCGCGAGCAACGACCCTGAAGCCGAAGGGCTGGAGCTGGCGCGCGGCGAAGGCGTCGCCACATTCGCCCAAGCGCACAAGGGCATGCCCCGCGAAGACCACGACGCGCTGATGGAGCAGGCCGCGGTGGATGCAGGCGCCGACTGTATCGCGCTGGCGGGCTATATGCGGATCCTGACGCCGGGTTTCGTCGCGCGGTGGAAGGGGCGGATGCTCAACATCCACCCTTCGCTGCTGCCGCTCTATCCCGGGCTCGAGACGCATGCGCGCGCCATCGCCGCCGGCGATGCCGCGGCCGGCGCGACGGTGCATCTGGTAAGCGATGAACTCGACATGGGCGAAGCGCTCGGGCGCGCCGAGGTCGCGATCCGGCCCGACGATACGCCCGAGAGCCTCGCGGCCCGTGTCCGCCTGGCCGAGCACCAACTCTACCCCCGCGTGCTCGCCAATTATATTTCCCGCTCGGGCGTCCCGGACTGGCTGCTGGGCGAGGTGCGTCGCCGCGCCCTGGCGCTCGCCGAGGTCGAGGAGCGCCCCAGCCACGGCGCCCCCGGCTGGCGGACAGCGGGCAGGAGCGGCAAGTATTTCGCCTATTTCAGCGTCCAGCATCACGGCTCGCAAGCCATCGCGCTGCTGGTGAAGACCGGCGGACCCGAGGAGCAGGAATCGCTGATCGCCAGCGATCCCGAGGTCTTCTTCAGGCCGGCATTCTACGGTGCGAGCGGCTGGGTCGCGCTGGTACTCGACCGGCCGGGCCTCGAATGGGAACAGGTCGAATACTGGCTCGAGCGCAGCTGGCGCGCGGTGGCGCCCCGACGGCTGACCCATCTGCTCGACGCGGCGGACGAATTCTGAGACGCCCGCTCGCCATGGCTTCGCCCCCTCCCCGCCCGCATCCGCTCGCCCGCTCGGGCTTCGCGCGCAACGCCGACCGGATGATCGCGCGGATGTGGCAGCACGGGCTGACCGTCAGGCCGCCGCTCGACCCGGAATTCCTGTGGCGCAAGGGCAGCGAAGGCTTCGAAGCCGCCGACGAGATCTCGATCCGCGCGCCCGAGGATGTCGCCGATTTCCGCGACCGGCTCGAACGCCTGTGCGCCAGCCTGAACGATGAGGCTGCGCTCAACGCGCTGGGGCACACCATGGCCTATGGCCAGCTCACCGCGGCGGTCCGCAAGCGTCATGCGCTGGGGCGCTTGTGGCGCGAGCAGCTCGATCTCGCCGCCACGCCGATCGCCCCGCCGATCGTGGTGGTGGGGCAGATGCGCGCAGGCACGACTCGCCTCCACCGCCTGCTTTCCGCCGATCCCGCGCATGCCGGCACGCGCTTCTGCAACGCGCTCGACCCGGTCCCGGCGAGCCCCGACTGGCGCCCGGTCAAGAGCGGTTTCACGCTGGCGCTGGCGCGGCGGATCAATCCCTGGCTCGACACGCTGCACCCCTTCGGGGCGACGCGGGTGGACGAGGAGATCAGCTGGCTGTCCTACGCACTCGACGCCTGCGCCTATGAGGCGCAGTGGCGGATCCCGAGTTTCGTGGCCTTCAACGAAACCGTCGATCCTGCCCCGATCTATCGCGAATTCGCGCGCATCCTGCGCAGCGATGCCGCGGCGATGGACAATGCCGAACTGCCCCGCGTGCTCAAATGCCCGCAATATTCCGAGGCGCTGCCAGCGCTGCTGGAGCAGTTCCCCGACGCCCGGATCGTTCTGGCCCAGCGCGACCACGAGGCGGTGCTCGAAAGCTCGGTCTCGATGGTGGCGAGCCAGTCCGCCTTCCAGTCGGACCATGTCGACCTGGCGGCGATCCGGGTGGAATGGCGGCGGAAGATCGCGCTGCGCGAGACGAGGACCGAGGCGGCGCTGGCAAATTTCGACGGACCGGTGGCCCGGGTCGGCTTCGAGGAACTCAACAAGGACAGCGAGGCGACCCTGCACCGCGTCTACGAAGACCTGGGTATCGCGCTGTCACCCGCAGCGCGGGCCGCAATGGCGCACGAACGGGCGCGCGCATCGCGCGACGGGCACCGTGGCCATCGCGCGCAGATTGCGGGTTTCGGAGCGAAGGCCGGGCGGGCGCGCGCCGAAGCGGCGGCGGTCCGCCAGACCTGAATTCGAAAGCGGCAGGGGGAAGGACGACTTGCCTCGCCCCTCCCCCTGCCTGCCGGATCAGCCGACGATTTCGTCGTCGTTGAAGAAGAAGGCGATCTCGGTCGCGGCGTTCTCTTCGGAGTCCGAACCATGGACCGAATTGGCCTCGATGTTCTCGGCATAGGCCTTGCGGATCGTGCCTTCGGCGGCGTCGGCGGGGTTGGTCGCGCCCATCACGTCGCGGTTGCGCTTCACCGCATCCTCGCCCTCGAGCACCTGGACCACGACGGGGCCGCTGGTCATGAAGGTGACCAGCTCGCCGTAGAAGGGGCGATCCTTGTGGACCTCGTAGAAACCCTTGGCCTGCTCCTCGGTCATCAGGATGCGCTTGGATGCGACGACGCGCAGGCCGGCTTCCTCCAGCATCTTGGTGACCGCGCCGGTCAGGTTGCGGCGCGTGGCGTCGGGCTTGATGATCGAAAAGGTGCGGGTAGCCGCCATGGAAAATATCCTCGTAGTCGCAGGGATGAAAATGTCGCGGGATTGGGCGCGCACCTAGCGCCGCGCCCGCCCGGCGGCAAGCGTCAGTTGAGTCCGCGGCGGAGCGTGAGCTGGCCGGTCGTCTCCCCGGTCGCGCCGCTCGCCTGGAAGGCGAAGCTGGTGCCATCGGGCGACTCGCCCGCGATCAGGCTCATCGCATCGGTCTCCAGGTCGAGCTCGATCGCGACCCCGGCGCTCTCGGCCTGGCGGCGGTAGTACGCGACCAGATCCGCGGGACTGTCCGCGCTCGTCAGCGAGACCATCACCCCGGTCGCATCGTCGCGGCCGATCTGGATGGTGTTGCGGATTTCGGCACCCGGATAGAGGCCGAAGCCCTCGGGCAGCCTGGGGACCACCATCTCACCGGCGCGCATGGTGGTGGTCCCGTCCTCGTTGTTGACCACCGCGCGGGTTTCGCCGGTCTCGGGATCGACCTCGTAGCTTCCGGTCTCGAACTGCCCCGCCTCCTGCTCGCCCGGGCTCTCCTCTTCGGGAGCCGGAGTGCAGCCGGCAAGCAACAGGGCTGCGGTCGGGCTCGCGAAAAGGGCGGTGCCGGCAAGGCGCATGGAATTCTCCTTCGCCATACAACGAGGCGTCACCCTACTTCGATCCAGCCCCCGTCCTCCTGCTTCCAGGCATGGCTTTCGACTGTGTCGCGCGAGCGAAAACCGCGCCACAAGTCGCGCGCGGACTGCGTCGCCGCGGCATCGAACAGCAGGAAGGCGCGCTCGAATGCGCCGGCCTCCTCGCGCCAGACGCCATCGGCGAGCACGACCATCCGCGCCTCGTTGGGCGCGGCGCAGGTCTCGGACAGCAGGATCGGCTGGCGCGCCGCATGGGCTTCGCTCGCCTCGCCATGGGCGAGGAAATGCACGCCGCCCTCGCTCCAGAGCGCGCGGGAAATGCCCGCGCGCTGTTCGCCATCGGCGCTCACCACCAGCAGCCGCTGGCCGGCCTGCAGCGCCTTGCGTGCGAGCAGCGGCACGACCTGTTCGACCGGATCGCGGCTCAGCTGGTAGAAATCGACGCGCATCGCTTCAGGCCGCTTTGGCGCCGCGGCAGCGATCGGAGCAGTATTTCACCTGCTCCCAGTCGCGCGCCCATTTCTTGCGCCAGGCGAAGGGCAGGCCGCAGGCGGCACAGGTCTTCGACGGCAGGTCGCCCTTGCGCCGCATCCTGCCCGTGCCGCCCGCCACCAGCGCGGCTCAGCGCTCGATCGTGTCGGCGACCAGCTGGTCGATCAGACGCACGCCGAAGCCGCTCGCGCCCTTGTCCCAGGTGGCGCCCGGCTTGTCGGTCCATACCGTGCCGGCGATGTCGACATGCGCCCAGGGCGTGTCGTCCATAATGAAGCGCTGGAGGAATTGCGCCGCGGTGATCGACCCCGCCGCCTTGCCGCCGATGTTCTTCATGTCGGCGATCGGCGATTCGATCATCTTGTCGTAGGCCGGGCCCATCGGCATCCGCCAGACGCTGTCGCCGCTGGTCTTGCCGGCCTTGTCGAGATCGGACCACAGTTCGTCATTGTTCGAGAAGACGCCGGCGTATTCGTGACCCAGCGAGACGATGATCGCCCCGGTCAGCGTGGCGAAATCGACCACGCGGGCGGGCGCGAATTCCTTCTGCGTCCAGTGCAGCGCGTCGCACAGCACCAGCCGGCCTTCGGCATCGGTGTTGAGGATTTCGATCGTCTGCCCCGACATCGAGGTCACGACGTCGCCCGGACGCTGCGCCGCGCCATCGGGCATGTTCTCGACCAGCCCGATCACGCCGACGACATTGGCCTTGGCCTTGCGCTTGACGAGCGCGAGCATGCCGCCCGCGACCGCGCCGCCGCCGCCCATGTCCCATTTCATGTCTTCCATGCCGGGGCCCGGCTTGATCGAGATCCCGCCGGTGTCGAAGGTCACGCCCTTGCCGACGAAAGCGAGCGGCGCCGCGCCCTGTTCGCCGCCATTCCAGCGGATCGCGAGGATTCGCGATCCGCGCATCGAGCCCTGTCCGACGCCGAGCAGTGCGCCCATGCCGAGCTCGTGCATCTGCGTCTCGTCGAGCACGATGAGTTCGGCACCCGTGCCCTCGAAGCGCTGCTGGCAGCGTTCGACGAAGCTCTCAGGGTAGATCGCATTGGCGGGTTCGGTGACCAGCTCGCGGGTGAATTCGACGCCTTCGGCGACCGGCTCGGCGGCTGCCCAGGCCGCTTCGCCGCCTTCGGGAGCGTTGAAGACGGTGACGCTCTTGAGCGTGATCTTCTGCTCGTCCTTCATCTTGGTGCGATAGACGTCGTAGCGCCAGTTGCGCAGCCGCAGGCCGAGCAGCAGATGCGCGCACTCGTCCGCCTTGAGACCGCCCGCATCGAGACCGATCGTCTCGACCCCTGCCGACTGGAACTTCGCCGCCAGCGCCGCGCCGGCGCGTTCGAGATTGGCGAAGCGCTTGGCATCGCCCGGATCTCCGGCTCCGGCCACGGCGACGCGGACAACGGCTCCGTTGCGCTCGACGAAACCGTCGAAGACCTGGCCGGTACGGCCCTTGAAGCGCGCCGCCTCGGCGCCCTGCTTCATGGCGGGTTCGAGGCCCTCGGGAAGCTTGCCCTTGTCGGCGGTTTGGGCAATGAGCCGCAGCCCTTCAGGACGGGACTGGCTAAATTCGATGTTCATGGGATCTCCCGGAATTCTGGATCGGGACGCTGCGGCTCCGGGCCACGGCGCCCCCTTTCGGATGCCGATTGCGATTAGGCCGACGCAGTGCGATAGGCAAGGCATGCCCTCGCCCCGTCGCCGCGCGCCCGGTTTCCGCCCGTTTGAGGCCCGCTCGCTTCAGGCGCGCCTGGCTGCGTCCGCCTGCGCGCTCGCCTTCATTCTCGCGCCTGCGCAGCTCGCGGCGCAGGAAGGCGCAGCCACCGGAATGGCGACCGCGCAGGAGCAGGTCGATCTGGCCCAGCCGCGCGATCCCGCCGAACCAGACCAGCCTGTGCCGGCCCTGCCCCGGGAACCCCAGCCAGCTTTGAGTGCGCAGGCAAGCGAGGGCGAGGCGATCGATTTCGAGGCTCAGACGCTCAGCTTCGACCAGGAGACCGACACCGTCACCGCCGCGGGCAATGTGCTGCTGCGCAGCGGCGACCGCTCGGTGCGCGCGGACAACGTCAGCTGGAACCGGCAGAGCGGCGAGATCCTCGCCACCGGCCGGGTCCGCTTCGTCGACGAGAACGGGAACCAGCTTTATACCGACTCGGTCACGCTGACCGACGAGTTCGAAGCCGGGGCAATGGAGGATCTGCTGCTGGCGCTGCGCCAGGGCGGACGGCTGGCGGCAGAATCGGGATTGCGCGAGGCGGACGGCACGATCACCCTGTCGCAAGCGGCCTATAGCGCCTGCGCTGTCACGACGCCCGCCGGCTGCGACAAATCGCCCAGCTGGCGGATCACGGCCGAGCAGGTGAGCTACGATCCGCAGAGCAGTCAGGTGCGGTTCCGCAACGCCTATCTCGAGCTGTTCGGCGCGCGCATCCTGCCGCTGCCCGGGCTGTCGATCCGCGCCGACGGCGGCGCGGTGGCGGGTTTCCTGGTGCCCGATCTGCGGGTTTCGGAGAGCAACGGCGTGGAGGTCAGCGCCAGCTATTACTGGCGGCTGGCCGAGAACCGCGACCTGACCGCCAGCGCCTATCTGTTTACCGGCGCGCCGCCGATGGCGAGTGCGCAATACCGCCAGCTCGCCGACAAGGGCGCGTTCCAGATCACCGGCTACGGCACCTACAGCAGCCGCGTTTCCACCTTCACCGGTGCGCCCACCAGCGAGCGCGATCCGCGCGGCTATCTGTTCGCCAACGGCCGCTTCCAGTTCACGCCAGAATGGAGCCTGACCGGATCGCTGCGGGTCGCGAGCGACCGGACCTTCCTGCGCCGCTACGACATCAGCCGCGACGATCGCCTGCGCTCGATGGTCGAGCTGGAGCGGATCGACGATGATTCCTATCTCTCGATCGCCGGCTGGGCGACGCAGACGCTGCGGCTGGGCGCGCCGCAGGGCCAGGTCCCGCTGGCGCTGCCCGCGATCGACTATCGCAAGCGGTTCGCCGACCCGCTGCTGGGCGGCAAGGTCGAGCTGCAGGCCAACAGCCTCGCGATCCTGCGCCAGGAAGGGCAGGACACGCAGCGCGCCTTCGCCCGCGCGCGCTGGGATCTGCGCCGGATCACCGGGACGGGCCAGGTCGTCCAGCTGACCGGCCTGCTGCGCGGCGACGTCTATCATTCGGACGAGAACCTACTCACGCCGACGCAATTCTATCGCGGCGAGCCCGGCTGGCAGGGCCGCGCCATCGCGCTCGCCGCGCTCGATGTCCGCTGGCCGCTGGTGGGCGAATTTGCCGGCGGCGAGCAGGTGTTCACCCCCCGGGTGCAGCTGGTCGCGACCCCGCCGATCCGCAATCTGGCGATCCCCAACGAAGACGCGCGCGCGATCGATCTTGAGGATTCCAACCTCTTCGCGCTCAACCGCTTCCCCGGCTACGACCGGATCGAGGACGGCGTGCGGCTGACCTATGGCTTCGACTGGCAGCTGCGGCGACCGGGTTGGGCCGTTAAGTCGACCCTGGGCCAGTCCTACCGCCTGGCGCGCGATCCCGGCATCCTGATCGACGGCACCGGCCTTTCGGAGCGGGTTTCCGATGTGGTCGGGCGGACCGAGGTGCGGTTCCGCGATTTCGTCAAATTCACGCACCGCTTCCGGCTCGACAAGGACAGCCTGGCGATCCGCCGCAACGAAATCGATGCCACCGTCGGTTCGGCGCGAACCTATGCCGAGGTCGGCTATCTGCGGCTCAACCGCGACATCACCGAGGTCGAGGATCTTCAGGACCGCGAGGAATTGCGCGCCGCAGTGCGCGTCGCCTTCCTCGACTATTGGTCGGTTTTCGGTTCCGGCGTCTTCAACCTGACCGATCAGGCCGAGGATCCGACCTTCGCATCCGACGGTTTCGAGGCGATCCGCACCCGGCTCGGGGTCGCCTATCAGGACGATTGCATCGAGATGGGTCTGACTTGGCGGCGCGATTATGTCAGCAGCGGCGATGCCGAGCGCGGCGACACCTTCCAGCTCTATTTCAGCCTGCGCAATCTGGGTTTCCGCTGAGCGCGCTTCGCCGCGCCCCGGGACAGGCTCCGAATCGCCGCGACCGGCCCCGTTGGCAGCGCGTCGCAAACGCGCTATCCGGCGCGCCAATCAGCTACGGTTAAGCCTGGCATGGCCAGGGACCGCAGCCTATCCGGGCGTCCGCAATGGGCGCTGCATTGGGACGATACACACGTGACGCGCAAAACGCTTTCCAATCTGGTTTCCATGGTCGCGCTGGCCGGGCTCGTGGTCTCGCCGACCGTCGCTTCGGCGCAGGCTTCCGCCAGCACCGCGAACACGCTCGACCTGCCCGAGAACATCACCATCGTCGGTCCGCAGACCCCCAATCTGCGCACCGCAACCGCGGTGGTGAACGGCGCGGTCATCACCGGCACCGATATCGACCACCGGGTCGCACTGGTCACCGCGGCGAGCGAGAACGAGATCGCCGGCGAGGAGCTGCAGCGGCTGCGGATGCAGGTGCTGCGCAATCTGATCGACGAGACCTTGCAGATCCAGGAAGCCGAAGCGCAGGAAATCGCGATCGCGCCCGAAGAGATCAACCAGACCTATGCGCGGCTCGCGCAGCAGAATTTCGGCCAGAACGTTGGCGCGATGGATGCCTATCTGATCGGGATCGGCTCCTCGCCCGTGTCGCTCAAGCGCCAGATCCAGGGCGAACTCGCCTGGCAGCGCCTGCTGCGCCGCAATGTCGCGCCCTTCGTCAACGTCTCGGAAGAGGAAGTGAACGAGCTGCTCGAACGCCTCGAGGCCTCGCGCGGCACCGAGGAACACCGGCTGGGCGAGATCTTCCTGTCGGCCACGCCCGAAAGCCAGGCGGCGGTCGAGCAGAACGTCACCCGGATCATCGAGCAGATCCGCCAGGGCGGCAGCTTCGTTGGCTATGCCCGCCAGTTCTCCGAAGCCTCCACTGCAGCGGTTGGCGGCGATCTTGGCTGGGTCCGACTGGCGCAATTGCCCGTCGAACTCGCCACCGTGGCGCGCGAGATGCAGCCCGGCCAGCTGGTCGGTCCGGTCCCCGTCCCGGGCGGTTTTTCGATCCTCTATCTGATCGACAAGCGTCAGGTGCTGACCGCCGACCCGCGCGACGCGCTGCTCAGCCTCAAGCAGATCTCGATCGGCTTCGAGCCCGGTACCACCGAAGCGCAGGCCACCGCCCGCGCCAGCGAATTCGCGCAGGCGATGCAAGCGATCCGCGGCTGCGGCGATGCCGAGAGCGCGGCGGGCGCGATCGGTGCGACCGTTGTCACCAACGACCAGATCCGCGCGCGTTCGCTCCCCGAATCGCTCCAGAACGCGGTGCTCCAGTTGCAGATCGGCCAGACCACCCCGCCCTTCGGTTCGGTGGAAGACGGCATCCGCGTGCTGATGCTGTGCGGCCGCGACGATCCGCAGGCCGAGGACGGCCCCGATTTCGACCAGCTGATGGGTCAGATCGAGGACGAACGCGTCAACAAGCGCGCGCAGCGTTATCTGCGCGACCTGCGCAACGACGCCTATATCGTCTACAATTGAGATCATGGGGGTGAGCGGGTCGCACCAGCCCGTTGAGCGTCGGCCGCTCCCGCTCGCACTCTCGCTGGGCGATCCCGCCGGAATCGGCCCCGAACTGATCGCCGAAGCCTGGTTCCAGCGCCGCTCGCTCGGGCTGACGCCCTTTGCGGTGGTCGGCGGTGCGACCGTGCTGCAGGCCGCCGCGCGCAGTCGCGGTCTCGATGTCCCGATCATCGCGGTGGAATCCGTGGCCGCGGTCGATGCGGCGCTGTTCGACCGCGGCCTGCCGGTGTGTTCCTCGCGAGACGGAACCTACACACCCGGCCGGCCCGATCTTGCGGGCGCGCAGCTTGCGTTGCATTCGCTGACCGAGGCCTGCCGCGCGGTGCGCGCGGGCGAGGCTGCCGCGCTGGTCACGCTGCCGGTGGCCAAGTCGCAACTGGCGCAGGCGGGGTTCGGCCATCCCGGCCAGACCGAATTCCTGGCGCAGCAATGCGGCGTGTCCGAGCGCGATGCGGTGATGATGCTGGCCGGGCCGAGCCTGCGCGCGGTCCCGCTGACGGTTCACTGCCCGCTCGCCGAGGTGGCGCAGCGGCTCACCGTCGAACTCATCCTCCACAAGGCGCGCATCGTCGGCCAGGCGCTGCGCGACGATTTCGGTATCGATCGCCCGCGCTTGGCGCTCGCCGGGCTCAACCCGCACGCCGGCGAGGACGGACGGATGGGGACCGAGGAAATCCGCGTGATCGCCCCCGCGATCGCCGCGCTGCGCGAGGAAGGGATCGACGCCACCGGCCCGCATCCCGGCGACGCCCTCTTCACACGCCGCGCCCGCGAGACCTACGACGTCGCGCTGGCGATGTATCACGACCAGGCGCTGATCCCCTTGAAGGCGCTCGATTTCGACGAAGGGGTCAATGTGACGCTCGGCCTGCCGATCGTGCGGACCAGCCCCGATCACGGCACCGCCTTCGCCATCGCCGGGGAAGGAATCGCCGACCCGGGTGCGACCTTCGCGGCGCTGCGGATGGCCAGCGACTGCGCGGCCCGGCGCGCGCGGCGCCGCGTCTAGCCTACCACCTCGTCAGTGCCCCCCCCCGCCGCGTGCGGTTAGGGATTGCTTCGCTTCACCGGCAATCACCCGCTAAGGGCAGCGATATGCATCCCCACCTCCCACCCTTGCGCGACGTCATCGCCCGTCACGGGCTCAGCGCCTCCAAGGCGCTTGGCCAGAACTTCCTCTTCGACGAGCAGCTGCTCGACCGGATCGCCGCGCTTCCGGGCGATCTGGAGGGTCGCGCCGTGCTGGAGATCGGCCCCGGACCCGGCGGTCTCACGCGGGCGCTGCTGCGCGCCGGGGCACGCGTCACGGCGATCGAGATGGATCGCCGCTGCCTCCCTGCGCTCGCCGAACTGGAGGAAGCCTTTCCCGGTCGGCTGACGGTGATCGAGGGCGATGCGCTCAAGCTCGATCACGATGCGGTCATGGGCGAAGCCTATGCGGTGGTCGCCAACCTGCCCTACAATGTCGGCACCGCGCTGTTCGTGCGCTGGCTCGGCGGGCAGGACTGGCCGCCGCGCTGGAGCTCGCTGACGCTGATGTTCCAGCAGGAGGTCGCGCAGCGCATTGTCGCCGCCCCCGACAGCAAGGCCTATGGGCGGCTGGCCGTGCTGGCGCAGTGGCGCACGCGGGCGAAGCTGGCGATGAAGGTCCACCGCAGCGCCTTCACCCCGCCCCCCAAGGTGATGAGCGCGATCGTCCATCTCGAAACCGGTGCCATGCCCGCAGGCGTGAGCGCGCGTCGGCTCGAGCGTCTGACCGAGGCGGCTTTCGGCCAGCGCCGCAAGATGCTGCGGCAGAGCCTCAAGGGCGTGCCCGGCGCGCTCGACGCGCTCGAGGCGCTCGGGATCGATCCGCAGCGCCGCGCCGAAACGCTGGCGGTCGAGGACTTCGTGGGAATCGCGCGCCTGCTGGGTTAGCCCTCCGGGCCGGCCAGCTTCGACCGGCTCAGATGACGGGAGCCGAATTGCCCCGGGTGAGCTGGAGATAGGTCGGCGAGAAATCTCCGGTCGAGGTCAGCAGCTTCCAGTCGCGCACCCGGATCGTTCGTCGGTCGCGGGCGATCAGCCCGTCGCTTGCCAACTCCTTGAGAACGCGGCTGACGTGCATCGGCGTGACCCCGATGATGTCGGAAATCTGTTCCTGCGTCAGCGGCAGGATGAAATCATGCACCTCGTTGTCTGCGGGCTGCGACAGCCGGACCGACAGTTCGCACAGCAGATAGGCCACCTTGGTGCGCGAATCGCGGCGCCCGAGATTGGCCATCCATTCGCGCGAGATCGCCGATTTGATCAGCGTCTCGCGGAACAGCGCCTTGCCGATTCGCGG
>JAHJWA010000344.1 GCA_018828205.1 Alphaproteobacteria bacterium | reverse complement strand
TTGGAGGGCGGCGGGCCGAGATTATCGGCGCTTGTGTTGGGGATCGAGGAAAGCGGATAGGCGCCGCGGGTGTTCTCGGCGAGGCTGCTGTCGTCGAGATCGATCTCGCCATCCTCGTTCATCACCACATTCTCGAGCACGGTGCCCTCCATGCGGGTGGTGGCGAAGATTTCGGGCTCGGCCTCGGGGTCGAGCCGGATCATCTTCGCGTAGCAACCGCCTTCGAAATTGAAGACCGCCGTGTCCGACCAGCCGTGCTCGTCATCGCCGATCAGCGTCCGGCTGGCATCGGCGCTGAGCGTGGTCTTGCCGGTACCCGAAAGCCCGAAGAACACCGCGGTCTTGCCGTCGGGGCCGATATTGGCCGAGCAATGCATCGGCATCACGCCCTTGGGCGGAAGCAGATAGTTGAGGATGCCGAAAACGCTCTTCTTCATTTCGCCGGCGTATTTGGTCCCGCCGATCAGGATCAGCTTTTCCGATAGGTTGACCGCGATCACGGTCTCGCTGCGGCAGCCGTGGCGCTCGGGATCGGCGCGGAAACTGGGCAGATCGATGATCGTGTATTCGGGGACGAAGCCCTCGAGCTCTTCCGCGGTGGGCCGCACCAGCAGCGTGCGGATGAACTGGTTGTGCCAGGCAAGCTCGTTGATCACGCGGACATTGGCGCGATATTCGGGCTGCGAACCGCCGAACAGATCGGCGACGTAGAGCGTCTCCTTGCCCTTCACTGCAGCCAGAAAATCTTCCTTGAGCGCCGCGAATTGCGCGGGCGTCATCGAGGCGTTGTTGTCCCACCACACGGTGTCTTCGGTCTCGGCGTCGCGGACGATGAACTTGTCCTTGGCGCTGCGCCCCGTATGCGCCCCGGTCTCGACCACCAGCGGGCCATGCTTGGCGCGGCGGCCTTCCCCGTTCGCCAGTGCCGCTTTCGTCAGTTCCTCCGACGACAGATTGGCGTGGATGATTGCATCGGTGGCGATGCCCTGATCGGCGAGCGAATGGGAAAGCGATGAAGGCACTGAAGTCTCCGAACGGAACGGGCTGTAAGGGGCGGCGCGGGTACATGCGAATGCACGGAGCCTCGTCCAACACTTAGGCAAGCGATCCCCTGACGTCAATTTGAAGGATGCCTTTACCATAAAGCGGCCCGGCAAGCCGAGCCTCGCGCGCGTTGTCTTGGTCCGGCAAAGCGGATAGGCAGCAGGCGAGATGGACAATGATACGTTCCCCCCCGATCTGGAAGGCACCGAGCATTCCGCCGGTCCCGAAGCCGCAGCCCCGGTGGACGGGCGCACGGTGATCGCGCTGGTCGACGACGATCGCAATATTCTCACCTCGGTATCGATCGCGCTGCAGTCCGAAGGCTATGCCACGAGGGTCTATTCCGATGGCGAAGCGGCGCTGAAGGCGCTGCTCGACAACCCACCGCATCTCGCCGTGTTCGACATCAAGATGCCCAAGATGGATGGAATGGAACTGTTGCGCCGGTTGCGCGAGCATTCCGCGCTGCCGGTGATCTTCCTGACCAGCAAGGATCACGAACAGGACGAGGAAGCCGGGCTCGAGCTGGGCGCCGACGACTATATCGCCAAGCCCTTCAGCCTGCGGCTGCTGCTGGCGCGGATTCGCGCGATCCTGCGCCGCAGCGACGCGGTGGTGCCCGAGGATGCACTCGCACAGCCCGAAAGCGAGCGCCCCACCGAGAAGATCGAACGCGGCCGGCTGGTGATGGACCCGGCGCGCCACCAGGTCACCTGGGGCGGCCGTGCGGTCTCGCTGACGGTGACCGAATTTCTGATCCTCGAGGCGCTGGCGCAGCGCCCCGGGGTCATCAAGAGCCGCAACCAGCTGATGGATGCCGCCTATCCCGACGATGTCTTCGTCGACGATCGCACCGTGGACAGCCATATCAAGCGGATGCGACGCAAATTCCGCGTGGTGGACGACGGCTTCTCGGCGATCGATACGCTCTATGGCGCCGGCTACAGCTTCGCCGAAAGCTGACCGGATGACCGATCGGAGCAGCCTCCCCGCGCGCGATCCGCGGACCGAGCGGATGCGCTGGCAGGGCCGGCTTTCGCTCACCAGCCGGATTCTCTTCGTCAACGTCCTGCCGCTGGTGCTGCTGGGCGGCGGCTTCATCTATCTCGATTCCTATCGCGAGCAATTGCTCGACGAGCGTTTCAAGCTGGCGCTGGTCGAGGCCCAGATCACCGCCGAGGCGCTCGCCGGCGCCAGCGATGCCCGGCAGGAAGCGCTGCTGATCCAGATCGGCAAGGAACAGCGCCTGCGCATCCGCGTCTACGGGCCCGAAGGCATGCTCGAATCGGACAGTTTCGCGCTGGGTCCGCCGTCCTACGCCCTCGCCGAGAAGCCCACCGATGGAAGCGAGGAATTCGCGCTCACGCTCGATCGCTGGTTCGACCGGATCGTGGGCGCTCCGGTACTTCCGGACTACAATGAACCCGCATCGGATTTTGCCGACGCCTGGCCCGAACTGGCGCGCGCGCGCAGCGAAAACCTGACCCAGATCGTGCTGCGCGATGCGCCCGATGGCAGCCATGTCATCACCGCCGCGGCGCCGGTCGGGCTCGATGGCGACACGCTGCTGATCACCCGCAACCCGGTCGATATCAACCAGCGGGTTCGCGAGGCGCGCTCGACCGTGGCGCTGGTGGTGCTGGTGGCGCTGCTGGTTTCGACTCTGCTGTCGCTGTTCCTGGCGCAGACCATCGTTCGCCCGTTGCGCGAACTCGTCCAGGCGGCGGTGCGCGTCCGGCAGGGCCGCGACCGGCAGGTCGAGGTCCCCCGCTTGCCGCAGCGGCGCGACGAGATCGGCATGCTCGCACGCGCGGTTTCGGACATGACGGGCGCGCTGCGCCAGCGGATCGACGCGGTCGAGAGCTTCGCCGCCGATGTCGCGCACGAGATCAAGAACCCGCTCGCCAGTCTGCGCAGCGCGGTCGAATCGCTCGCCAAGGTCGAGGATCCCGATCTGCGCCGCCAGCTGAACGATATCGCCAGCCACGACGTCCGCCGGATTGATCGGCTGGTCTCGGACATTTCCGACGCCAGCCGGATCGACGCCGAGCTGTCGCGGACGACCTTCGTCGAACTGGATCTGGCGCTGCTGGTCAAGAACATCATCGGGTCGCGCGAGGACCGCCACGAGAACGAGGGGCGCCCGATCCGCTTCGGCGCGCCCGCCGGTTCCTATCGCGTGATGGGCGAACCCGCGCGGCTCGAGCGGGTGATCGAGAACCTGCTCGACAATGCGGTGTCCTTTTCGCCCCCCGATGGCGCGATCGCGATCGACCTCGAAAGCCGCGACGGGAGGGTTCTGCTCGCGGTCAGCGACGAGGGCCCGGGCGTTCCCGAGGAACGGCGCGAGCAGATTTTCGAGCGCTTCCATTCGCTCCGGCCCGACGCCGAGGCTTTCGGCAATCACTCCGGGCTCGGGCTCGCGATCGCCCGCGCGGTCGCCGAGGCGCATGACGGCCGCCTGACCGCCACCTCGCGCAGCGACGGCGCGCCAGGCGCACGCTTCGTCCTCAGCCTGCCGGCGCTCAGGCGCTGATCTCGTGGCGCTGGCGCTCGCCAATGTGACCTGTGTCGCGATCGGCGGGCGCGGCCTGCTGATCGAAGGACCTCCGGGGAGCGGCAAATCGACGCTCGCGCTGCAATTGATCGATCGCGGCGCCGCGCTGGTGGGCGACGATGGCGTCAGTCTCGACCTGCGCGACGGGCGCCTCTGGGCCGCGCCGCCTCCCAATATCGCCGGGAAGCTCGAGATCCGCGGCATCGGGATCGTCGCTCTCCCCGCCGCGCAAGCGCCCGTGGCGCTGGTGCTTTCGCTTGGCCAAAGCGTCCCTCGCCTGCCCGAAGCCGGCAGCACGCGATGGCTCGGCCGGACCATTCCGCAACTGGCCTTTCTGGCCGGCGATCCGGCATCGGCGATCCGCGCCGAATACGCACTGACGCATTTCGGGCTCGGCTGAACTGTGTCGAACGCGCACGGCGTCCATTTACATTCCCGGCAGGGCTGACAGACTGCGGGGATGCCCATCGAATCGCAGCCGGATCCGTCGCAGAAAACCCCGGCGCAGAAAATTCTCGTCGTGACCGGTATTTCGGGGGCGGGCAAATCAACCGCCTTGCAGGTCCTCGAGGACCTCGGCTGGGAAGCGATCGACAATTTCCCGATCCGGCTGCTCCCCGATCTGCTTTCGAAGGACGAGTGCCAGGTCATGCCGCTGGCCATCGGTATCGATTCGCGAACCCGCGGCTTCATCCCCGCAGAACTGGTCGCACGGATCAAGGAACTCGACCAGCGCGCCGATCTCGAAGTGCAGACTCTCTATCTCGACTGCGCCAGCGGCGAGGTCGAGCGGCGCTACAACGAGACCCGCCGCCGCCACCCGATGGCGCGCGGGCGCCCGATTGGCGAGGGCATCCGGGCCGAGCGCGAGTTGCTCGATCCGGTGCGGCGCTGGGCCGAGACGGTGATCGACACCACCAGCTTCACCAGCAACGACCTCCAGCAGGCGATCCGCGATCGCTTCTCCAGCCACGCGCCGCAGGAGTTGACCATCACGGTTAACAGCTTCGGTTTTGCGCGCGGCATGCCGCCGCTCGCCGATCTGGTGTTCGACATGCGCTTCCTCGACAATCCGCACTGGGTCGATGGGTTGCGCGCGCAGACCGGGCTCGACCCGGCGGTGGGCGAGCATATCGCGCAGGACCCCGCCTTCGCCCCCAGCTTCGCGCGGATCCGCGATCTGGTGCTCGAACTGCTGCCGCATTACGAGGCACAGGGCCGAGCCTATCTGACGATCGCTTTCGGTTGCACCGGCGGGCGCCATCGCTCGGTCTATACCGCGGAAGAGTTCGCCGCAGCGCTGCGGGATGCCGGTCGTAGCCCGACCGTGATGCATCGCAACCTCACCGCCCGCGCAACCGATGCCACCGAGGGACAGGCCGCGCAGGCCGGTTGACTCAGCTATGAGACAGGGTCAAGGGCGCACTGCTTTCGTCATATGACACAGGACGGCACGGACCCCCACGCATGATCGGCTTGATCCTCGTCACCCACGGCAAGCTGGCCGAGACCTTTATCGATGCGATGGAACACGTCGTTGGTAAACAGGACTGCATCGCGACGATCTGCATCGGACCCAATGACGATATGGAACGCCGCCGCCAGGAGATCGCCGATGCGATCACCAGGGTCGACACCGGCAGAGGAGCGATCATCCTGACCGACCTGTTCGGCGGCACCCCTTCCAACCTCGCGATCTCGCTGCTCGACGCCGGTCGGGTCGAGGTCATCGCAGGCATCAACCTGCCGATGCTGATCCGGCTTGCCGGCGCGCGCAAGTCGATGGATGTGACCCAGGCGGTCGATGCCGCGCAGGAAGCAGGACGCAATTACATCACCGTGGCGAGCAAGTTCCTCGGCCACGACGAGGCCGCGCCGCGAAAGCAGGTCTCTTGAGCGAATTGCGCCGCGAGCTGACGGTGGTGAACCAGCGCGGCCTGCACGCCCGCGCCAGCGCCAAATTTGTCGGCGCGGTCAGCGAATTGTCCGACGCCACCAAAGTCACCGTCACCAAGGACGCCACGTCGGCGGCGGGCGGATCGATCCTCGGGCTCATGATGCTGGGCGCGGCCAAGGGCGACACCATCGCACTCACCGTATCGGGCGAGAACGCCGAAGCCGTTATGGAACAGCTGGCGGCGATGATCGAGGACGGGTTCGGCGAGACTTGATCGCCGCCGCACTGCCATGATCGAACGTCGCCGGATCACCGGTTTTTCCAACCCCACCGTCAAGGCTCTGCGCGCGCTGCGCGAGAAGAAGCACCGCAAGCGCGAAGGCCGTTTCCTGGCCGAGGGGCTCCGGCTGCTGACCGATGCGCGCGCGTGCGGTCATATCCCCGCAACGCTGGTGCTCTCGACCGCCCGCGACCCCCATCCGCTGCTGGCCGCGCTGGAGGCCGATGTCGCCGCATCGGGGGGAGAGATTCTCGAGACGACACCCGACATTCTGTCCAAGATCACCGGCAAGGACAATCCGCAGGCGGTGGCGGGCGTGTTCACCGAGTTCGACACCGCGCTCTCCGCGCTCGAGCGCAGCCGCGCGCCGATCTGGCTGGTCGCGCAGGCGCTGCGCGATCCGGGCAATCTGGGGACCATGCTGCGCACCGGCGACGCGATCGGTGCGGGCGGGCTGATCCTGCTGGACGATTGCGCCGACCCCTTCAGCGTCGAGGCAGTGCGCGCCAGCATGGGGGCGGTGTTCACCCAAACGATCGCCCAGGCGCGCTGGGACGAGTTCCTGCCGTGGCTGCGCGCCGGCGAGGGCCAGTTGATCGCCGCCAGCCTGCGCGATGCCCAGCCCTATCGCAGCGCATCCTATGCCGCACCCTGCTTCCTCATGGTCGGCAATGAATCGCGCGGCCTGCCCGAGGAATACGAACTCGCCTGCGACCTCAGGGTGACCATGCCGATGCGCGGCCGCGCCGACAGCCTCAACGCTGCGGTCGCTGCCGCAGTGCTCGGCTATGAAATATTGGCGCATCTCGACAAGTAAAAGCGTTGCTTTTGTTGCACACCCCGAGCGGAAAAGCGCTGCGATCGGGTGGGGCTCGCTTGGCAGAGCCCGGCAATGTCTTGTAGGTTCGGGGCGAACGATGGATAAAGATCACACCGAAGACCGCGCGGAGCCGCGGACCAATCTGTTCGTGGCAGCCACGATCGCCACCGACGCCATGTCGGGGCCTGTCCGGCTGCGCAACATCTCCCCCTCGGGTGCCAAGGTCGAGGCTGCCGAGCTGCCCGATGTCGGCATGCGCGTCCGGCTGCGGCGCGGAACGCTCTCGGTGTCGGGCGTGGTTGGCTGGCGCAACGGCAAGGCGATGGGTATGCGGTTCGACCGTCCGACCGACGTCCAGCTGTGGCTGCCCTCAGGTCAGAGCAGCCAGCAACAGGTCGATTGCGTGGTAAAGGCGCTCAAGCAGGGCGAGAATCCCGCGCCCACCCCGGCGCCGGCGCGCAATTCGGAATCCTATGAATTGCTCAGCATTGCCGATCTGCTCGACGGGTTGGGAGATGCGCTGAGCGAGGACCCGGATGTGGTCGCGAAATACTACGCAAAGCTGCAAGTGCTCGACATCGCAACGCAGAAACTGCGCCAGATCGGCTCGCGCAATTCCTGAGGCTTGCGCGCCGAGAACGTTGTTTTCATGGCCTTATCTGCCAGATTTACTCACTTCGGCAGAGCATTTATTCGACAACGTGATCCGTTCACTATCCGTGAGAACGGCTGACTTTATGCGTGGGGTTATAATTTAACCTCGAACAGTGTATGCTAACGCCACCGTCGGACACGAGAAGCGGACCGATGGCTGAGAGACCGGCGCGTGCTCCCCCGCTGATGGGAGTATCACCATGTCGTTCACCCAGTTGGGCCTGCAACAATTTCTTACCCGTATCGAAGCGCGCAAGCCGCTTTCGGACAAGGCGCGCGAGGCCTTTCTCGCGCTCGAGACCAGAGAGCTCGAATTTCAGCCGCACACGGAGATCGCGGGCGAACACGATCGCCCCGACCGGTGCCATCTGGTGGTCGAGGGGGTGGTCAGCCAGAACAAGACACTGGCAAACGGCAACCGGCAGATCATGTCGTTCCATTTTGCGGGCGAGTTCGTCGATCTCCACGCCTGCCACATGCTCAACAATGGCCACGGCATCCATGCGCATAACGCGGTCAAACTGCTCACGCTCGACTGCGACCGGGTGAACGGACTGGCGGAAAGTTCTTCGGAATGGGCGCAGGCGATGTGGTTCGACACGCTGGTCGATGCAGGCATTTTCCGCGAATGGACGCTCAACGTCGGCCGCAAGACCGCGGTTCAGCGGATCGCGCATCTGCTGCTCGAATTCGGTTGGCGGCTCCAGGCGATCGGGCTCGGCAACGCGTCCAACTACGATATTCCGGTGACTCAGGCCGATCTCGCCGATGCGGTGGGGCTGAGTTCGGTGCACACCAACCGCAGCCTGCAGACGCTGCGCCGCGACGGGCTGATCCGCAGCGTGGG
>JAHJWA010000343.1 GCA_018828205.1 Alphaproteobacteria bacterium | reverse complement strand
CGCGGGCATGCCGGTGAGCGCTTTCAGCCATTCGCCCAGCTCGTGGATCACGCCGAGCGCGCCCTGCACCGTCTGCACCGGCGCCAGCGGGTGGCAATCGGCGAAGCCGGGCAGCCGCGCGACCTTTTCGTTGAGCCGCGGATTGTGCTTCATCGTGCAGGATCCGAGCGGAAACAGCCCGAGATCGATGGCGTAGTTCTGGCGGCTCAGCCGGGTGTAGTGGCGCACCGTCTCGGGCTCGGAGAGGCCGGGGAGACCGATCGGCTCCGCGCGTTCGAACCCGCCGAGGCGGGACTCAAAAGCCCCTTCCCTTTCGGGAGCGGGGTTGGTGAAATCGACCCCGGTGGTCTCGCTGTTGCCGATCTCGAAGATCAGCGGTTCCTCGAGCATCAGCGCGCGGTTGCCGGTGACCGTGGGGGGCCCTTCCATCGAATGCTCGACGGTGACGGGGGTGCCGGGCTTCCAGCCCGAGGCGTTGGGGGCGTTCATGCCAGGACCTCCGTGAGCGCGGCGCAGAGCGTGTCGATGTCTTCCTCGGTCGTGGTCTCGGTGACCGCCACCAGCAGGCCCTCGGCGAGCGCGTCGGCCTGCGGGTAGAGCCGCCCGAGCGAGACCCCGGCGAGCACGCCGCGGTCGGCGAGCGCGCGGACCACCTCGCGCGCGTCGCGGCCCAGCGTCACCGTGAATTCGTTGAAGAAGCTCTCGTTGAGCACCGCGACACCCGGCACCTGCGCCAGCCTGTCGGCGGCGAGGCAGGCGAGGCGGTGGTTCTCCAGCGCCAGCGCGCGCAGCCCCTTCTCGCCCAGCAGCGTCATGTGGACGCTGAAGGCCAGCGCGCACAGCCCGCTGTTGGTGCAGATGTTGCTCGTCGCCTTCTCGCGGCGGATATGCTGCTCGCGGGTCGAGAGCGTGAGCACGAAGCCGCGCTTGCCCTCGGCATCCTGCGTCTCGCCGCACAGCCGGCCGGGCATCTGGCGGACGTGCTTGGGATCGCACACCGCGAACAGGCCGAGATAGGGCCCGCCGAACTGCAGCCCGACGCCGATCGACTGGCCCTCGCCGACCACGATATCCGCGCCGCATTCGCCCGGCGACCGGATCGCGCCCAGCGCCACCGGCTCGGTGTTGACCACCACGAGCAGCGCGCCCGCATCATGCGCCGCCGCGGCGATCCGTTCGAGATCGGGGAGACGGCCGAGAATGTCGGGATATTGCACCACGACGCAGGAGGTCTCGCCGTCGATCCGCGCGATCAGCCCGTCGTCGTCGGGGCGGGCCTGGAAGGCGGGCGGCGCATCGGCGATGGTGTCGGCGGTGAACTTGGCCATGGTCCTCACGACCTCGGCGTAATGCGGGTGCAGCGCGCCCGAGAGCACCACCCGCTCGCGCTTGGTGACACGCGCGGCCATCGCCACCGCTTCCCAGCAGGCGGTCGAGCCGTCGTACATCGAGGCATTGGCCACCGCGCAGCCATAGAGCCGCGCGACCTGGCTCTGGAACTCGAACAGCATCTGCAGCGTGCCCTGCGCGATCTCGGGCTGGTAGGGCGTGTAGGCGGTCAGGAACTCGCCGCGCTGGATGATGTGATCGACGGTTGCCGGCACATGGTGGCGATAGGCCCCCGCCCCGAGAAAGAACGCCGCATCGCCCGCCGCGAGACTGCGCTGCGCCAGCCGCCGCATGTGTTTCTCGACTGCCATCTCGGATGCGTGCAGCGGCAGGCCGTGGATCGGTCCGTCGAGCTGCGCTTCGGCGGGGACATCGGCGAACAGCGCGTCGACGCTGGCGGCGCCGATGCTCTCGAGCATGGCCGAACGATCGGCGGGGGTGAGGGGGAGGTAGCGCATTTTCGATCCTCGGCGAGTCCCCGCGAAGGCGGGGACCTCAGGCAGTTACAGACAACCAGGCGGCACGAGGTCCCCGCCTGCGCGGGGACTCACGCGGCATCACAGCTCGTCGCAGAAGCTCTTGTAGGCCTTGGCATCCATCAGCCCGCCGAGCTCGGCCTTGTCGGCGATGGTCAGCTTGAAGAACCAGCCCTCTTCCTCGGGGCTGGAATTGACCAGCGCCGGGTCCTCGTCGAGCGCGTCGTTGGCCTCGACGACCTCGCCGGTGATCGGCGCGTAGACATCGCTCGCCGCCTTGACGCTCTCGACCACCGCGGCGTCCTTGCCCTTGGCGAGCTGCGCGCCGACTTCGGGCAGTTCGACGAAGACGATGTCGCCGAGCTGTTCCTGCGCGTAATCGGTGATGCCGACCGTGGCGGTATCGCCTTCGACATCGATCCATTCGTGTTCATCGGTGAAGTAGCGGGCCATCGGGTCACTTCCCTCGGTAGTAGCGGTGGGGGACAAAGGGCATGGCGGCGACCCTGGCGGGCAGACGCTTGCTGCGAACCTCGACTTCGACCGCGGTATCGACCGCGGCGAAATCGGCGGAGAGATAGGCCATCGCGATCGGATGGCCGAGCGTGGGCGAGAAGCCGCCGCTGGTGACGCGGCCGATTACCTTGTCGCCGGCATAGACCGTGGCGCCCTCGCGCGCCGGCAGCCGGCCGTCGAACACCAGCCCGACGCGCTTCGTTTCGGGACCGTTCTCGAGCGCCCCCGCGACGGCGCCGTGACCCATCCAGCCGCCGGCCTCGCGGCGGCTCCTGGTGAGCGCGAAGGTGAGGTCGGCGCTGACCGGATCGGTCTCTTCGGTGAGATCGTGGCCGTAGAGCGGCAGCCCGGCCTCGAGCCGCAGGCTGTCGCGCGCCCCCAGCCCGGCGGGCCGCACCTCGATCTCGGCGCAGAGCCGGTCGGCGAGCGATTCGGCGAATTCGGCGGGGACCGAGATCTCGAACCCGTCCTCGCCGGTGTAGCCCGCGCGGGTGATCCTCAGCGGCCATTCGCCGAAGTGGTAATCGACGGCCTGCATGAACACGAGCTGCTCGGGCACACCGCGCATCACGCGGTTGAGCGCCGTCGCGGCGTTGGGGCCCTGAAGCGCGATCAGCGCCTGGTCGCCCAGATGGGTGAGCGTGACATCGTCGTCGAGATGCTCGCGCAGATGGGCGATATCGTCCCATTTCATCGCCCCGTTGACCACGAGGTAATAGGTCGGCTCGCCCCACTGGCCCTCGGTGCCCGCTTCCTCGTCGCCCGCCACCCAGGGGGTGACATTGGTGACCATCAGATCGTCGAGAATGCCGCCCTCTTCGTTGAGCAGCAGCGAATAGCGCACCCGGCCGGGCTTGAGCGTGGCGATCGCGCCGGGG